>CAYRLV010000024.1:0-16051 GCA_964425155.1 uncultured Ornithinicoccus sp.
TGGAAGGCGGACGCCTTGTCGTCGCGGATGGAGTTGATGAAGTCGTTGGTGAACTCCTCGGAGTTCACGTAGCGGACCCGCACCTGGGGAAACAGGTTGAGCGCGTAGTAGCCGATCGCGTGCAGCAGGTGGGTCTTGCCCAGACCGGAGTCGCCGTAGACGAACAACGGGTTGTAGGCGCGGGCCGGCGCCTCGGCGACGGCGACCGCCGCGGCGTGCGCGAACCGGTTGCTCGACCCGATGACGAAGGTGTCGAAGGTGTACTTCGGGTTCAGCCGGGCGGTGTCCACCTCGGCGTGCTCCCGGTCGGCGATGCGGGGCCTGCTCGGGGCCTCACCGTTGACCCGGCGCGCGGCCGAGGGCCCGAGATCCTCCTCGGCGTCGAGCTCGCCCTCACCGATCCCGGCCTCGGTGGCCTCCGGGGTCTGTTCGACGTCGGCGCGCAAGGAGGGGTCCACGGTGACCGCGAGGCGGATGTCGTGCTGCAGCTGCTGCCGCAGCGCGTCGGTGACCGGATCGCGCAGGCCCGTCTCGAGCATCTCCTTGGTGTGCTGGTACGGGACCGCGAGCAGGGCGGTCTCGTCGAGCAGACCGACCAGCCGGGTGAGCCGCAGGTAGGCGCGGTCCCGGGCCGGGATGCCGGCTTCGTCCAGGGAGGCGAGGGCGGAACGCCAGACGTGACCGAAATCGACTCGGTCCTCAGTGCCCTCGGTCACGTCGCCAGCCCCACTTCCCCTGGGCACGACCCAGCTCGACTGCGATGGCGTCGCCGGGAACCGGTCGGGGAATCGGCGCCGGCGACGAGCGTTCATCCTAGGGCGTTGATCCACACCTTTATCCACAACCTGTGCATAGCCGGTCGGGGCATACGGGAACCCCGCCCCCCAAGCCTGCTGGGACCGGCGTGAATCGGGTGTCTTGCCGCTGGACTGCCTCAGATCATTGCACATGTCATCGGCGTGTCGACTCGACAAACGGCGGGCAAAGTTCTAGTCAAACTTTGGTTGGACGGGGTCGACCAGCTCGTCGGGGCCCTCCGATGAGGACGGATGGCCGGGGGGTGACGTGGTTTGACCCTGTGCTCAGCGCTCGCGTACCGTGGGGGACGGCCCGAGGCGATGGGCCGTTTTCGCATGCCCAAGGCAGGCCCGCCCAGGCGATCGACGTATGACGATGGTCCGGCGCAGGACGTCACGACCATGCCGTGGGTTTCCGATTGCGGCCGGCCGCAACCGGTCCATCCTGTCGCACCACTTGTCAAGCAGGCGCTCCCTGGTGGGGAGCAGGTGCCTGCGGTAACGGAGTACCTCGTGAGCAAGCGCACCTTCCAGCCGAACAACCGCAAGCGGGCCAAGACCCACGGCTTCCGCCTGCGGATGCGCACCCGGGCGGGCCGCGCCATCCTGGCGTCCCGCCGCAGCAAGGGCCGCTCCAGGCTCTCCGCCTGACGCAGGACCGAGCGCCAGGACCTGCGCGTGCTACCGCCACGTCACCGCCTGCGTTCGGGCGGCGACTTCGCGACGGCCGTGCGCGGGCCCCGGCAGGGTGGACGGCTGATCGTGGTGCACGCAACCCGGACCGACGTGCGGGCTGACCAGCCTGCGCGCGTCGGTTTCGTCGTGTCCAAGGTCGTCGGGACCGCCGTGGTGCGCAACCGGGTCAAGCGCCGGCTGCGAGCCCTGGTCGCGGCGCGCCTCGCGCTGCTGCCGAGCGGCGTCGACGTCGTCGTGCGGGCCCGTCCGGCCGCGGCCGACGCCACCAGCGGCCAACTCGGTGTCGAGCTGGACCGGTTGCTGCGGACGGTGCTTCGCCGGCTCCCCGCGCCGTCCGTCCCGGCCGCGTCGGTGGTTCCCGCGGGAGGCACCCCGTGAGCGCCCATTCGCACGCCGCGCAGCGATTCTGGTCGAGTTGGTCCGTGGGTCGGCTGGTCGCGCAGCCGGTGATCTGGGTCATCCGCGTGTACCAGCTGGTCATCTCGCCGCTCAGCCCGCCGAGCTGCCGCTTCTACCCGTCCTGTTCCGCGTATGCGGTGACCGCGCTGCAACAGCACGGCATCCTGCGCGGTGGCTGGCTCGCGCTACGCCGGCTCGGCCGGTGCCACCCGTGGAACCCGGGCGGCGTGGACCACGTTCCGCCACCGAAGGGGTCTGCCTCGGGCAGCGCCGCTCCTGACGACCACTAGCCCCGCCCCCCGGTCGGTCCGGCCCGACTCGACCAGACCCGAAGGATCGCATGCAAACCCTCGAGGAAACCGTACTCAAGCCCATCATGTGGGCGGTGGCCGTCCTGATGGTCGGCTTCCACAAGGCGCTGAGCTTCATCGGCCTGCCCGAGGACTCGGGCTGGACCTGGGGGCTGTCCATCGTCGGGCTGACGGTCGTCATCCGGATCATCCTGATCCCGCTGTTCGTCAAGCAGATCCACGCCTCCCGCCGGATGCAGCTCATCCAGCCGGAGATGCAGAAGATCCAGAAGAAGTACAAGGGCAAGACCGACCCTGACTCACGCAAGGCGATGAGTCAGGAGACGATGGACCTCTACAAGCGGACCGGCACCAACCCGTTCTCCTCGTGCCTGCCGATCCTGCTGCAGTCCCCGATCTTCTTCGCGCTGTTCCGCGTGCTCAACGACCTGCGTGACATCGCCAACGGCTCGCACGCCCCGATCGGCCCGATCAGCAAGCACCTGGCCAGCTCGGCCGAGGGCTCGACCATCTTCGGCGCCTCGCTGTCCTCGACCTTCCTCGGCTCACCGGACAACAACAACGTCCGGATCCTCACCGCCGTGCTCATCGTGCTGATGTCGATCACGACGTTCACCACGCAGCGGCAGCTGATGCGCAAGAACATGCCCGCGGCGGCGCTGGACAACCCGGCCGCGAACATGCAGAAGTACATGCTGTACCTGCTGCCGGTGTTCTTCGCCGTCACCGGTATCAACTTCCCCGTCGGTGTCCTCATCTACTGGCTCACCACCAACGTCTGGTCGATGGGCCAGCAGTTCTACGTGATCAGGCGAATGCCGGCTCCCGGATCCCCGGCCGAGCGGGCCCTGGAGCAGCGCCGAGCCAAGAAGGGCAAGATCCACACCCGACTGACGTTGCCCGGCCTGCACAAGGAGGACGAGGAGGCGCCGGAGCCGGAGGAGCCGGTCAAGCCGGTGTCCGGGCAACGGGTGCAACCCAAGCGGAAGAACCGGCAGAAGGCCTCCGGCGCCGGCCGACCGGCCGGCGCGTCCGCCGGCGGGGAGACCCCGCAGGCCGCCACCGAGACCCCCGCGCCGCGGACCCCCCAGGCGACGGGGAAGGCACAGACCGCTGGGTCGTCGGGGTCGTCGGGTGCGCGGCCGGCCACGCAGAAGTCACCGCCGAGCGGGTCCGGTGGCGGAGCCGCCCGGGCCGGGCAGGGCAGCAAGAAGAAACGCAAGAAGAAGAAGGGAGCGTCCTCGGCCGGACGATCCCGCTGACCGCGCGGTTACTGACGAGTAACACACCCGAGGCGACCATGACCCGTGGTGCCCGGCCCGGGCGGCCAGGCACCCGCCATACGCAGCACGCAGGAGACACCACCATGAGCGAACCGTCCACCCGCACCGAGCAGAGCGCCCCACCGCAGCAGGACACGGTCGAGCCTGCCGAGTCATCCCCGCCGGCCACGGCCCCGGTGGAGGACGTGGCGACGAGCGCCTCCCCGGAGGCGGCCGAGCCGCTGACCGACGCGGCGCAGCAGGCGGCGACCGCGGGGGAGGACGCCGCGCAGCAGGCCGAGCAGGAGGGCGAGCGGGGCACCGAGCCGGACGCCGAGCAGGACACCGAGGACGACGAGGACTCTCGGGTGGCGCGGCTGGAGCGCGAGGGTGAGGTCGCGGCGGACTTCCTGGAGCAGCTGCTCGACATCGCCGACCTCGATGGCGACCTGGACGTGGACGTGGACGGCGACCGGGCCGCCGTGGCCATCATCGATTCGGAGGAGGGCCGGGTGCCGCGCCGCCTGGTCGGCGACGAGGGCAAGGTCCTCGAGGCGCTGCAGGAGCTGACCCGGCTGGCGGTGCAGGCCGAGACGGGTGAGCGCAGCCGGCTGATGCTCGACGTGGCCGGCTACCGCGCGGACCGGCGCAAGACGCTGGTCGAGACCGCCCGGGCCGCGGTGGCGGAGGTGAAGAGCTCCGGTGAGCGCAAGATGCTCGAGCCGATGACGGCGTTCGAGCGCAAGGTGGTGCACGACGAGGTGCTCGCCGGAGGACTCAGCTCGGAGTCCGAGGGAGTCGAGCCCGAGCGGTGCGTCGTCATCCTGCCTGGCTGACCGGCGCTGACGTTTCACGTGAATCGCTGGACGAGATGACCGCGAGCCGCCCGGGCGCCGCCGCAGCGGGCGATGACCCGGAGGGCCACGAGCGGGCCGAGCACACGCGGGCCGAGCGGGCCGAGCGGACTGCCGCCGCACCCGAGGGCACCGCGGGCGTCGACGGGATGGCGCCCACGCCGCCTCCGGCCGCCCGGGCCGTCTTCGGCGACCGGCTGGGCCTGGCTCGGCGGTACGCCGCGCGACTCGCCGACACCGGCACCTCGCACGGCCTGATCGGCCCCCGGGAGGTGCCCCGCCTGTGGGAGCGGCACCTGATCAACTGCGCGGTCGTGCACGAGGCGATCCCGACCGGGGCCACGGTGATCGACGTCGGCTCGGGAGCCGGGCTGCCGGGTCTGGTCCTCGCGGTGCGGCGCCCGGACCTGCAGGTGCACCTGGTCGAGCCGATGCTGCGGCGCACCACCTGGCTCGAGGAGACGGTGGATGAGCTCGAGCTGCCCGCCGTGACCGTCCACCGGGCGCGGGCCGAGCAGGTCTGGGGCCGGCTGCGCGCTCCGGTGGTCACCGCCCGGGCCGTGGCCCCGCTCGCCGAGCTGGCCCTCTGGTGCCTGCCGCTGGTCGACGAGGGCGGCGTGGTGCTCGCGCTCAAGGGCAGCAGTGCCGGCGACGAGCTGGCCCGCGACCGGGACGCCCTCCGGGCGCTCGGCTCGGTGGACGAGCAGGTCGAACGCTACGGTGAGGGTCTGGTGGACCCCGCGACCACGGTGGTGCGGTTGCAGGTCGACCGTCCGGTGCCGCCGCCCGAGACGCCCCGGCCGGCCGGCCGCCAGCGCGGCCGCCGCTCCACCGCTCGGCCGATACCGGGCCGTGGATCTCGCTCGCGTGGCCGCGGCCCGCGCGGACCTCGACGCCGTTAGGCTGGCAGCCCTGCCGGGCCTCGCCGGGCCCCGCACGGACCCGCTCCAGCCGGCCGTTCGTCCCGGCCCGGATCCGCTCGTCGTTCCCTCGTGGACAGGAGAGACCAGCAGTGACGCTGACCCGATCGGCCACCCCGGTGGGCTGGCCCCGGATGGAGCCCCCGGCAGCCTCCCCCACTCCGCTCGGCTGGCCGGGTGGAGGCATGGTTTCCCGTGAAACGGTGAACGGGGTCTCGTCGGAGCCCAGCGAGAGCGCGTCGGTTTCCCGTGAAACCTCGTCGCCGGTGGGGCACCCGTCTGGTGGCGACGGCGAGGTCGCGGGCGACGTGTCGGTCGACTCCGACGCGGGCGGGAAACGGGAGGCCGACGACCGCGCTGTTTCCCGTGAAACCGAGCCCGCCGCGAATCAGCCGAGCACCACATCGACGGCTGCCATCCCCGAGGACGAGACGCCGCTGGCCCGCCAGCTCGCCCAGGAGGTGCGCCGCCGCGCCACCCTCGAGGGCCGCACTCTGCCGCGTCCCACCCACTGCCGGGTGTTGACCGTCGCCAACCAGAAGGGCGGGGTGGGCAAGACCACCACGGCCGTCAACGTGGCCGCCGCGATGGCGCAGGCCGGGCTGCGGGTGCTGGTGATCGACACCGACCCGCAGGGCAACGCCAGCACGGCGCTGGGCATCCCGCACCACGCGGAGATCCCGAGCATCTACGACGTGCTGGTCGAGGGGCGCCCGTTGGCGGAGGTGCTGCAGGAGTGCCCCGACGTGCCCGGCCTGTGGTGCGCGCCGGCGACGATCGACCTGGCCGGCGCCGAGATCGAGCTGGTCTCGATGGTGGCGCGCGAGACCCGGCTGCGCCGCGCCCTGGAGGGTTACCTCGAGCAGGCCGGGCCGGACGACCAGTTCGACTACGTCCTGATCGACTGCCCACCGAGCCTCGGGTTGCTCACCGTCAACGCGTTCGTGGCCGCGGGCGAGGTCTTCATCCCCATCCAGTGCGAGTACTACGCGCTGGAGGGGCTCTCCCAACTGCTCAAGAACATCGAGCTCATCCGCAACCACCTCAACCCCGACCTGTCGCTCAGCACCATCCTGTTGACCATGTATGACGGCCGCACCCGGTTGTCCTCCCAGGTCGCCGAGGACGTGCGCGAGCACTTCCCCGACCAGGTGCTGCGCACGACGGTCCCCCGCTCGGTGCGCATCTCCGAAGCGCCCAGCCACGGTCAGACGGTGCTCACCTACGACCCGTCCAGCAGTGGGGCGCTGTCCTACCTCGAGGCCGCACTGGAGATCGCCCAGCGGGGTGCGGACCCGAGGACCGGTGAGTCGGTCGAGGGGGCCGCTGCGGGCGGCCGGGCGGACTCAGGACGCGCCGAGGGTTGAGCGCCGAACGCGCGAACCCAGCCGGTAGCGTGTGACCGGTGGCCGGACCCGGCCAGTGACAAGCAGCCTGCCGGCACGTGCAGCAGCGTGCCGCCCGCGGAGCCGTCTGGAGAGGTGTCGTTGCCGTGACCGAGAAGCGTCGAGGCCTGGGCCGTGGCCTGGGTGCCCTGATCCCGAGTGCCCCGCCCGCCGAGGGCACCCGGCCGACCGACGTGTTCCTGCTGCGGCGCTCCGATCCGGCGGGAACGACCGAGGGACAGGGCGCACCGGACGGATCGACCGACGAGACCGCCGACGCAGGTTTCACGGGAAACGGCACGATGCCGTCGGCCCGGGAGGGTCGCCCGGACGAGCGTTTCACGGGAAACGACGACGCTTCGACCGCCGACGTTTCACGGGAAACCAGCGCGCAGAGCACGTCCCCGGTCGAGCAGCCTCGGGACGTGGCCGCCGGAGACCCGGCGGACCACGGGGACGAGACCGCCGCGGCGGCCCCTGACGGGCTGACCCCGGTGCCGGGAGCGGTGTTCGCGGAGGTGCCGCTGGACCAGATCCGGCCCAACCCGCGACAGCCGCGGGAGGTGTTCGACGAGGACGAGCTGGCCGAGCTCACCCACAGCATCGGCGAGATCGGCGTCCTCCAGCCGGTGGTGGTCCGCTCCCTGCCGGGCGCCGGCGCCGCCGACGGCACGGACGACGGCGCCACCCCGCGCTACGAGCTGATCATGGGCGAGCGCCGGTGGCGGGCCAGCCGCGCGGCCGGGCGCGAGACCGTCCCCGCGATCATCAAGGACACCCAGGACGACGAGTTGCTGCGGGACGCGCTGCTGGAGAACCTGCACCGCAGCCAGCTGAACCCGCTGGAGGAGGCCGCCGCCTACCAGCAGCTGCTCGACGACTTCGGCTGCACGCACGACGAGCTGGCGGGGCGGATCGGCCGCTCCCGGCCGCAGATCTCCAACACCCTGCGGTTGCTGAAGCTGCCGCCCCTGGTGGCCCGGCGGGTCGCCGCCGGCGTGCTGAGTGCCGGGCACGCCCGGGCCCTGCTGGGGCTGCCGGACGGTGCCGCGATGGAGCGGCTGGCCCAGCGGATCGTCGCCGAGGGCCTGTCGGTGCGCAGCGTCGAGGAGATCGTGACCCTGGGTGGGGGTGACGACGAGCCTGCAGGTCGGCGCCGCACCCCGCGCGCCGGGTCCCGCCACCCCCAGCTCGACGACCTGGCCGCGGCACTCTCCGACCGGTTCGACACCCGGGTCAACATCGCGCTCGGCAAACGCAAGGGCAAGCTCACGGTCGAGTTCGCCTCGGTCGAGGACCTGCACCGCATCGTGGCGATGTTCAGCGACGACCAGGTGCCCGTGCCGCAGCCCTGACGTCTCGGGCCCGCCCGGCCCGGCAGCTACGGGGTCGCCGAGGCGAGCGCCGCGTCGATCAGCCGCAGGTAGAGCGGGCCCGGGTCCTCCTCGCCGGCCTGGACGGCGAGCGGCAGCAGCGACGTCTCGGTCATGCCCGGGGCGACGTTGCCCTCGAGGAACCACGGCCGGCCGTCCGCGTCGACGATGAGATCGATCCGGGACAGGTGTCGGTGTCCGAGGACGCGGTAGGCGGTGAGCGCGGCCGCGCCCGCGGCCCGCGTCGCCTCCCCCGACAGCCGGGCAGGGGTGAAGAACTCCGTCTCGCCCGCGGTGTAGCGCGCGCCGTAGGAGTACAGCCCGTCGTCCGGCACGACCTCGACCATCGGCAGCGGGCGGGGCGTGCCGTCCGGCGCCTCGACCACCGACACCGCCACCTCGACACCCGACACGAAGGACTCGAGCATCGCTATATCACCGTATGCATAGGCGTTGACCATGGCGGTCGGCAGCTGGTCGCGGTCACGGACCACGCTGAGGCCCAGTGCGGAGCCCCCGCGCGCCGGCTTCACGACGAGAGGAAGCCCGAGTCGGGAGCTGACCGCGTCGAGCACGGCGTCGGCGCCGAGCTCGCGGAAGGTGTCGTGCGGCAGGGCCACGCTCGCCGGCGTGGCCACCCCGGCTCCCTCCACCAGCGCCTTGGCGACCGGCTTGTCCCAGGTCAGTCGGCACGCCGCCGGCCTCGAGCCGACATACGGAATCTCCAATGATTCCAACACATCCCGTATGGCCCCGTCCTCACCTGTCGCTCCGTGCAGGAGGGGCCAGACGACCTCGGGAGGGCTCGCCGTGATGGCGCCGAGCAGCTCGGCGTCGAGGTCGCGCAGCTGGACGTCGACGTCGCTGCGGCGCAGCAGGTCGGCGACCCGACGGCCGGACCGCAGCGAGACCTCGCGTTCGTGGCTGAGGCCACCGGCCAGGATCAGGACCTGTCGCATGGGACTCCTCGGATCGGGAACGGACGTGGTCGGCCGCCCGTCACGGCCAGGTGAAATATCTCACCAGGCGCATCACGGCTGCTCGGGGCCGGGAGACTCCACCCGTGCCGGCCGGCCGGCGGTGCCCCCGGCCGAGCCGAAGGTGGCGAGCAGGTCGAGCTCGCCCCGCACCACGGTGGACAGACGCCGGACGCCCTCCCTGATCCGGTCCGGCTCCGGGAAGCAGTAGGACAGCCGCATCTGCTGGTGGCCCGACCCGTCGGCGAAGAAGGCCGTGCCGGGCACGTAGGCCACCCGCTGGGTGACCGCCCGCGGCAGCATCGCCTTGGCGTCCAGGCCCTGGGGCAGGGTCAGCCAGACGTAGAAGCCGCCGTCGGGGTGGGTCCAGTGCGCGTCGGGCAGGTGCGCGGCCAGCTCGTCCAGCATCGCGTCGCGGCGCTCCCGGTAGATCTCCCGGTAGACCTTCACCTGGGCCTGCCAGTCGGCGGTGGCCAGGTAGCTGGAGACGGCGAGCTGGGCGAGGGCGCTCGGGCACAGGATGGCCGACTCGCTGGCCAGCACGAGCTTTTCCCGCACCGCGTGCGGGGCGACGGCCCACCCGACCCGTAGCCCGGGAGCGAAGGTCTTGGAGAACGAGCCGAGGTAGACCACGCCGTCCTCGCTCGTCGCGCGCATCGCGGGGTAGGGGTCACGGTCGAAGCCGAGCAGGCCGTAGGGGTTGTCCTCGAGCACCAGGATGCCGTGCCGCGCGCAGATCTCCAGGATCTGGGGTCGGCGTTCGAGCGAGAGCGTGGTGCCCGCCGGGTTGTGGAAGTTCGGCACGCTGTAGAGCAGCTTGATCGAGCGGCCGGCCCGCTCCAGCGCGACGATGCGCTCCTCCAGCGCGGCCGGCACCAGGCCGTCGTCGTCGCTCGCCACGTGCGACACCTCGGCCTGGTAGGAAGCGAAGACCCCGAGCGCCCCGACGTAGCTCGGCGCCTCGGCGAGCACGACGTCGCCGGGGTCGACGAAGATGCGGGTGACCAGGTCGAGGGCCTGCTGGGAGCCGGTGGTGACGACGACGTCGTCGGGGTGCGCGTCGATGCCCTCGAGCGCCATCACCTCGAGGATCTGCTCGCGCAGCTCGGGGTCACCCTGCCCCGAGCCGTACTGCAGCGCCTGCCCGCCCCTGGTGGCGACCAGGTGCTGCACCGTGCTGGCCACCGCGTCCATGGGCAGCGCCGACAGGTAGGGCATGCCGCCCGCCAGCGACACCACCTCGGGTCGGGACGCGACGGCGAACAGCGCACGGATCTCGGACGCGGTCATCCCGGCCGCGCGGGCGGCATACGCGTCCTTCCAGGGGTCCAGTCGCGAGCCCGCGACCGGGGCCGCGGGTGGTGCCGGCGTGCCGGACCTGCCGTGGGTGTCGCCGTGCGTGTCGTTGTGGGCCATGCCGCCTCCCGTGCGCCCGTTTCCGCGCACGAGTGTCGCACGGTGGCGGGGGTGGCTCGGGGACCCGTCTCACGACGCGGCGCGGACGGACGCGTCGGCGCGCCACCTGCGGCAGGGCAGGGGCGCGCCGAGGCGAGGGTGGGCTCAGGACAGGTAGTCGTCCAGCTCCTTGACCAGCTTGGGCTTGGGCAGGGCGCCGACGAGGGTCTTGACGACCTCGCCGCCCTGGTAGACGTTCATCGTCGGGATGCCGGTGATGCCGTACTTGGCGGTCACGCCCGGGTTCTCGTCGGTGTTGAGCTTGACGACCTCGATCTTGTCGGCGTACTCGCCGGCCAGCTCCTCGAGGATCGGGGCGACCGCGCGGCACGGCCCGCACCACGGCGCCCAGAAGTCGACGAGGACGGTCTTCTCGTTCTTCAGGACGTCGGCCTCGAAGGTGGCGTCGGTGGTCTCCTTGGGTGCCATGGTGGGGCGTTTCCTTCCTGTTCGGACGCTGCTGGGGTGCGGTGGGTGGTGCGTATGGCGGGTGTCCGGGGCCTCAGCCCACGGTCACCGTGGGTCGGGGAGCCTGGTCGGGCGTGCGCTCGGCCGGCTGGCTGGCGTCGTGGCCCAGCGTGTCGGAGTCGGCCGCGCCGCCCCGCGCGCGCTCGGCCGCCTCGTCGAGGGCGGCCAGGTAGCGCTCGGCGTCCAGCGCGGCGGAGCAGCCGGTGCCGGCGGCGGTGACCGCCTGCCGGTAGGTGTGGTCGACCAGGTCGCCGCAGGCGAAGACGCCCTCGACGTTGGTGCGGGTGCTGCGGCCCTCGACGAGCACGTAGCCCTCGTCATCGAGGTCGACGACGCCACGGATCAGCTCGTTGCGCGGGTCGTGCCCGATCGCCACGAACAGCCCGCTGGCGGGCAGCTCCCGGGTCTCGCCGGTGACGGTGTCGCGCAGCCGCACGCCGGTCACCTTGTCGTCACCGAGGATCTCCTCGACCGCGGCGTTCCAGACGAAGTCGATCTTGTCGTTGGCGAAGGCCCGGTCGGCCATGATCTTGCTGGCGCGCAGCTCGTCGCGCCGGTGCACGATGGTCACCGACTTGCCGAACCGGGTGAGGAAGGTCGCCTCCTCCATGGCCGAGTCGCCGCCGCCGACGACCACGATGTCCTGGTCGCGGAAGAAGGCGCCGTCGCAGGTGGCGCACCACGAGACGCCGCGGCCGGCCAGGCGCTTCTCGTCGGGGAGCCCGAGCTCGCGGTAGGCCGAGCCCATGGCCAGGATCACCGCACGCGCCCGGTGGGTCGTGCCGGAGCCGTCGACGACGGTCTTGACCTCGCCGGTGAGGTCGACCGACTCGACGTCGTCGCGGACCAGCTCGGCGCCGAACCGCTCGGCCTGCGCCCTCATGCCCTGCATCAGGTCGGGCCCCATGATGCCGTCCTGGAACCCGGGGAAGTTCTCCACGTCCGTGGTGTTCATCAGCGCGCCGCCGGCCGTGACCGAGCCCTCGAAGACGAGCGGCTCGAGGTTGGCGCGGGCGGCGTAGACGGCGGCGGTGTAGCCGGCCGGCCCGGAGCCGATGATGATGAGGTTGCGCACCGGGGTCTCGGTGCCCTGCTCGGTGTGCTGGGTGTTGGCGCTCACGCGGGAGACCCCTTCGTCGTCGCTGCTGTCTGCGGTGCTCGTCACCGGTGCCTGCCCGTCGCCCGGGTGACCGCCCACGTGCCGCAGCGGGGCGGACGCAGGTGACCGGACGTGCATACGGGTCCTGCTGGTGGAACCGATCCTAGGTCAGCGTTGTTCCCGCGCGGTCATCCGGCGCCGGTGCGGCGGACCGCGAGTCAGGCGAGGGTGGTGGGACCGGTCATGACCTCCGGCTGACCGGCGCGGCAGGTGCGGCCGACCGCCCAGGCCTGGCTCTTGCCGTCCGAGGTGACCACGATGATGACCGCGGGGGAGCCGTCGTAGGTGCCCAGGTCGACCCACACCTTGTCGGGGGTGGACTGCAGCCCGGCGCCGAGCGTCTGGATGCACTGGTCGAGGTTCATCGGTGGGCCGAGCTCTTGCACCTCGGGCCGCTGCAGCGACTCCTGGCGCAGCGGGGTGCGGTTGGTCGCCTGCATGGTGGCGGCTTGCTGGGCGAAGTCCGCCTTGGTGTAGTTGGTGCCCGAGGCCTCGAAGTAGACGGGCACGTCGGTGCCGGGCAGGCTCTCGGCGTTCGGCTGCTGCGCGGCGCCGTCATCCCCCCGGTCGTTGCCGCCGGCGGCCGCCCCGTTGTCGTCGTGCTGCTGCCCGGCGGTGACGCTGGCCGCGGCGGGCACGTCCGGACGCTGGTCGAGCACGACCACGGTGCCGACGGCGGCGACCGCGGCCACGGCGGCGGCCGCGCCGCCCATGGCGAGGACCTGGCGCATCCGGGAGGCACCACTGAACCAGCCGGATCGGCCCGGGCGCCGGATGAGGGGGGTGACTCCCTCCGGGGGTACGACACCGGCCTCGACCCGGGCCTGCTGCTCGCGCTCGAGGCTGGCGGTGATGCGAGCCACCAGCTCGGGGGGCATGGGGCCTGGTTCGGGCAACGAGGACAGCAGCGCACGCACCCCGGTCGGGTCCTCGTCCGAAGACGAGGCACCCTGCGGGTGGCGAGGTGTGATCACGGGGACCTCCGTGGCGAACGCTGGGGGGTGACTGGGTCGGTGACACGCGGGCCGGGCTGGGCCCGTTCAGGGGTAGGACGTCAGGGTGAGGAGGATGGTTCCCCCGTTCCGGATCGGATCCCCCTGGCCTCGGCCCCGGCCCGGTCGGCCGCCGTGAGCAGCTCCGCCATCGCCGTGCGTCCCCGTGCGCAGCGTGACTTGATGGTCCCCTCCGCCACGTCGAGGGTGGCGGCGGCCTCGGCCACCGACATCCCGTGCATGTCCACCAGCGTGAGCGCCATGCGCTGCCCCTCGGGCAGCTGCGCGAGCGCCTGCTGCACGTCCAGGCGCACCTCGACGCTGTGGTGGTGGTCGTGCGCGTCCGCCATCTCGTACTCGGGCAGCTCGGTGGTGGGCTTGATCCGGCGCAGCCGGTCGAGGCAGGCGTTGACGATGATGCGGTGCAGCCACGTGGTGACGGCCGCTTCGCCCCGGAACGAGCCGGCCCTGCGGAACGCCGAGATGAAACCGTCCTGCACCGCGTCGGCCGCCAGCTCCGGGTCGCGGGTGGTGCGCAGCGCGACCGCCCACATCCGGTCCTTGTGCCGGCGGAACAGCTCGCCGAACGCCTCACCGTCGCCCGCACAGTGCGCGGCCATGAGGTCGCGGTCGGTGAGGTCGGCGAGGTGGAGCGTGGCCATCGGTCGTCAGCGCCCCTTCACGGTGATCTCGGAGAGTCCGCCGTGGTGGTATGCGGTGTCCTGCACCAGCTTGGTGATGTAGACGATGACGTAGCGCCCTCGGGGCGGGGAGTCGCCACTGGCCTTGATCCGGACCGTGCCGTCCTTGCCGGACGAGGTGCCCAGCCGGGTGGCGCCGTCGGTGGAGGCCTTGTTGTTGACGTAGACGGTCAGACCGACCGGGAGGGGCAGGTCGAGCGTGGTCTCGGTGACCTCCTTGCGGCCGCCGAGGTCGAAGACCAGGCCGACACCACCCTTGAGGCCGCCGAAGTCGGCCTCGTTCCAGCCGTGCGACATCCACGACGTGTCCGGGTCGCCGTCGTAGGCGGGGCTGACGTCGGTCGGCTCCTTGATGCTGGAGGAGCCGGACATGATCGAGCCGGAGACGATCTTGAGCGTCTTCACCGGCTTCTTGGTCTTCTCGGGGGACGTGCTGGTCTTCGGGGAGTCGGTCGTGCGCGGCGAGTCCGTGCTGTCCGGGGTGCCCGACGCGGTGCTGGTCGCCGTCGGCGTGGACCCGGCCGCCGGTGAGTTGTCGTCCCCGGTGAGACCGGACACGCCGCAGTAGGCGAGCAGCACGGCGACCACCACGAACGCGGCCACCAGGGCCAGCGCGATCTTGGCCTGGTCGCCCGACGGCTCCGCGGCGACGCTGCCGGGGAGCAGGGGGACCGGGGACTCGAGCTCCTCGTCCCCGTCGCCGTAGAAGTCGCCCTCGTCGTCCTGCTCGTCCTGCTCGTGCTGGGCATCTCGGCCGTCGCCGGTGTCCAGCTCCCGAGTGTGGTCGGCCGCCGGGCGTCCGGCGCCGGCGGCTCCGCCGGCCACCGGGCCCACGCCGCCGGACCAGCCGGCCGCCTGTCCCGTGCCGTGGACCGGTTCCGGCGACCAGGGCGCGAGCTGGTCGGCCAGGTCTCCCGGGGTGCGCGGGCCCGCGTCGTCGGCGAGAGTGAGGCGGCACAAGGTGTTGAGGTCGGGTGGCACGGAGTCCGGTCGGAGCGCGACCTCCATCGGCTCCAGGACACCTCCCGCGTGGCGCTCGGCCTCGGGGACGCCCGGCACCGGGGGGTCCAGCGGCCAGGCGCCGGTGAGCCCGGCGTAGAGCAGGCCCACGAGGGCCGTGGCGTCGTCCTGGGAGGCCTCGTCGGGTGGGACGTCGTCGGAACCCTCGAGCGCACCGGCTACCGCGACGCCGCTGACCCGGACCCGTCCCTCCCGGGTGACCAGCACGGCGTGCGGCGTCAGTCGGAGGTGGTGCAGTCCGCGCAGTCGGGCCACCTCGAGGGCGGAGGCCGCCTCGCCGACGATCCGGCGCACCTCCTGCGGGGGGAGGGCGCGCTCGCGGATCAGCTCGGCCATCGAGTTGGCGTCGCGCAGGCTCTCCTCGACGATGTAGGAGACGCCGGCCTGCTCGCCGACGTCCAGGATGCGCACGAGTCGCGAGTCCTCCAGGCCGGCGGCCCGACGCGCCCCGTCCAGGGCGGCCGCCGCGTGCGGCCCCGCGCTGGGGAACACGGTCACGGCGACCTCGCGCTCCAGGGTCAGGTCGCGGGCCGCCCAGTGCTCGAGGTCCTCCCGGCCGGCGAGGCGGCCGGTGAGCGAGTAACGGTCCGCGAGGACCGTGTCCGGGCTGATGCCTTCCACCCCTGCTCCTGTCGTATGTCGTGTGGTTCCCCTGCGCGCACGCGGGCACGGCGCGTCCCGCGTGCGTGGTCAGCGCGCTGCGCGCCCAATACTACGGGCAGCCCAGGCCGGGGCCCGCGGGGCGCGCGGCGACCGGACGCACGCCGTTGTTGCGGCCAGAAGGCGAACGAGGTGCCGCCGTCCCGCCGCACCAGGCACGAGCCGGGTGGTCACCGGCCGAGGCGCCGGGTGAGCACGGCGGTCAGGTCCGTGATCTCGGCCACCCGCATCCGCCGGGCCACCAGCACGTAGACCGCCAGCAGTGCCAGGCCGCCGAGCACCAGTCCGGCGGCGACACCGCCGCGCCCCGGTGCGACGTGCGTGGTGCCCAGCTGGACCGCCCACGCCACCGCGGCCGCCAGCACGGCGGCGACCCCGACCCGGACGTAGGTGCGCAGCACCGGGTGCAGGCCGAGGTGGTCCACCCGGCGGCGCATCCACAGCAGGCCGGCCACCCCGGCGGCGGCCTGCCCGACGGCCTGGGCCAGACCGGCCCCGATCGCGACCCGGTCCGGGGGCAGCAGCAGCGCGAGCAACGTGCCCGCCACCGACACCCCGGTGATGATGAGCTGCAGCTTGAAGGGTGTCCGGCCGTCCTCGAACGCGTAGAACCCGCGGTACA
>CAYRLV010000024.1:16151-18354 GCA_964425155.1 uncultured Ornithinicoccus sp.
CCGACGCCGCGGAAGCCCCAGCGCGGCCGCCACCGGAACCCGGTGCGCCACACCGGCAGGAACAGGATCGCCGCCTGCAGCACGATGCCCAGGGTGAAGCTGCCGGCCAGCAGCCAGATCATCTCCCCGGTCCACTCGCCGGGCGGCGCCTGCCGCGGCATCACGGCGAGGAACAGGCCGAGTCCGGCGATGCCGACCAGGTTGGCGAGGGCGGGGGCCCACATGAAGGCCGCGAACTTGTCGCGCGAGTTCAGGATCTGCCCGAGCAGCGTGTAGAGGCCGTAGAAGAAGATCTGCGGCATGCAGATGTAGGCGAAGGCGATGGCCAGGTCGAGCACGTCGCCGCGGAAGCTCACCGCGTAGAACTTCACCAGGAGCGCGGCACCGAGGGTGAACACCACGGTGACCCCGGCGAGGGCGACCAGGATCAGCGTGATGAGCCGGTCGGTGAAGTCGCGCCCGCCGTCGGCCCGCATCATCGCCTTGGTGAGCTGGGGCACCAGGATCGCGTTGAGCATGCCCCCCGCGAGCAGCAGGTAGACGATGTTGGGCAGCGTGTTGGCGTTGGTCCACGCGTTCGCCGCCGCGGTGGTGCCGCCGAGCGCCCAGGTCTGCAGCACCAGCCGCACGACGCCCAGGACGCGCGAGACGAGGGTGCCGGCCGCCATACCGGCACTGGACCGCGCGACGCTCGCGGTCCGGCCGGGCTCAGACATGCGCGCTCACGGCACCCGTGTTGGTCATGTCACTCACGGCTCGGGGGTCTCCTGTGCGCTGCCGGGGTCGATGCGTGGCCCCGCCCCACGCCGGAGGGCGCGGTAGAGCCCGAGCACGAGGATGAGCCCGCCCACGATACCGAGGACCCAGTAGATCCAGGTGCTCGTGGGCTGCACGCGGACGGTGACCGAGGTCATCTGGCCCAGCGACGTGCCGTCCGGCGCGGACAAGGTCGCGTCGACCGGCACCAGCCCGGCCGAGATCCCGTCGACCCGGACCTTGACGGTCGTGCGACTGTGCGGGCCGATCCGCAGCGGGCCGGGCTGTTCGAGGATGCGAAGGCGGGGGTTGCGGGGGCTGAGCGTCAGGTGCACCTCCTGCACGGCGACGTCGAGATCGTTCACGACGGTGAGCTGCAGTGACCCTTGGTCGGCGAAGAAGTTGAAGGTGCTCGGCACGACGCTGATGCCGCTGGAGACGCCCGCGTTCGCGTCGACGATCCGGCCGGCGAGCTCGCGCCAGGCGCCGCGGCTGTCGCGCCACCGCCCGGAGACCAGCTGGTCGGCGGCCTGGGTCCAGATGGCGCGGTAGTTGTCGCCCTGCGCGAGCACGCTGGCGACCCCCGCGGTGGTCGAGCGCAGTCGTTCGATCCGTGCCAGCCGGCGGGAAGTGAGCACCGCCCGGCGGGCCGAGGGGTAGGTCGTGAGGTCGCCCGGGGCCCCGGAGTCCGGTGCCAGCGAGAGGTTGCGGTCGTGCGCCTTCGGTGCCTTCTTGGCCTGGTTCAGCAGCGCGTCCGTGGAGGTCGGGGTCAACCAGGGTGCCTCCTCGACGCCGGCGAACAGGCGGCTGAGGACCGCCGGGTCCCCGTTGAAGCCGCGCGGGGCCACGACCAGCAGCGACCGGGAGGTCGCCGGCTGCTCCTGGTAGATCGCCAACGTCTCGGCCAGGAACTGCTGCACCGGCACGGCGCCGTTGGCGCGGTTGGCGGTGTGGGCGAACAGCCCGCTGAGCCGTTCGTCGTAGGCGAGCAGGGGGAGCCCTTGCGCCGAACGCCGGGTGGCCGAACCGGTGTAACCGCCCTTGCCGTCGAGGGCGGTGGCGGGGACGACGGCAGCCGAGAGCCGGTGGTGGTCACCGCGGGCGCCCTTCCAGGCCCGGCGCAGGGCATTCACCTGCCGCTTGCCGAGAGACCCCTCGATCGGCCAGGCCACATCGGCACGCACCAGCCCGCCGAGGGCGTCCGGGGTGGTGAGCCGCAGGGCGGCGCGGAGCGCGGCGCCTCCCGGGTCGATCCGCAGCAGCGCGGTCAGGTCCGGGTCGCCGTACGGCAGGGTCCACAGCGGGTGGCCGCCGGCTTCGGTCCGCAACCGTGCCGCCAGCCCGGCCGCCATGCGCTGCACCTCGTCCGGCGCGGGCGCGGTCGTCCCGGGCGCGGGTTCGGTGGGTGACGTCGTGGTCGGGGGAGTGCCCGGTGACGTGGCCTCGG
>CAYRLV010000024.1:18454-20628 GCA_964425155.1 uncultured Ornithinicoccus sp.
GGTGTCGTGGTGGGAGAAGGGGACTCGCTCGGAAACTCCTCCCCCGCGGCCGGTGGCTCGACGAGGGTGGGGTCCACGGCCCAGGTGACCGGTGCCTGCGCGGTGGCCCGGATCAGCCGGTCGACCCGCGAGCCGATGCCGATGGCGCGGGTCCACGCGGCGGTGCGTTCCGGCGAGCTCGGCCCGAACAGGTCAGGGTCGCCGGGGAGGGTGAGCGGCACGACCCACCCGATCTGAATCGGGTGGTGGCTGTCCGGCGAGGTGCTGTCCCACGGCAGGAAGGTCCGCACCGTGCCCATGCTCCGCGTCCCGGTGGTGACCTCGACCGTGACCCCGAGCGAGGTGAAGCGGTAGCCGGTCTGGATGGCGTCGCCCCGGATGACGACCCGGAACCGGACGGCCCCTCGGGCCGGGACCGCTCGCTGCAGCTCCTTGGTGGCGATGACGTCGTTGGCCTCGATCCGGCCGGATCCGTCGGCCCAGGCCTTGACGGCCGACCGGGTGTCCAACCCGACGCTGGCCCGCCGGATGGTGAGGGTGGGGTGGGGCACGGGAACGTCACCGAGGTTGCGCAGTGTCCCCCGGACGGTGATGGGGGTGCCCGGGCTCGCGACACCGGGGGTGATCGACGCGAGCCGGATCCGGACGTCGTCGCTGTCCGGTGCGGCCGGGACGGAATGGGCCGGGGAACCGGCTGCCGGGGCGTGCGCCGGGTGGGCGGCGGCCCCGGGGGCGGGGAAGAGCGCGATCGGACCGAGCAGCGCGACCAGCACGGTCAGCACCGTGAGCAGCCCGAACGTGCGGGTTCGGCCCGTGGCCGGCCTGCGGTGCGCCTGCCACGCGGCGCCGAAGGCCGCGCTCACGCGGTGCCCGCGAGGCGCTGCCACGCCGCTTGGGCGATCCGCCGTTCGTTGGGGAACGTGAGCTGCTCGTGGACCCGCTGCAGGGGGAACCAGGCGGCGTCGATGGCCTCGTGGTCGGGGTCGTTCTCGATGGTCAGCTCGCCGCCGGTCGCCTCGAGCAGGTAGTGGTGGACCATCTTGTGGATCCGACGGTCGTGGGTCGAGAACCAGTAGTCGATGGTGCCCAGCGTCACCAGGACCCGACCCTCGATGCCGGTCTCCTCCGCGACCTCCCGGGCGGCGGTCTGCTCGAGGGTCTCCCCGGCCTCGACGTGTCCCTTGGGCAGGCACCACTCGATCCGGCCGGCGCGGTTGCGCCGGGCGATGATCGCGATCCTGGCCAGCCCCTCGTGGACATCGATCACCACCCCGCCCGCGGACGTCTCCTCGACCGACGGCAGCCGCCGCGGCTGCCGGGTGGGTCGGGGGACAGGGTGGTGCATTCCGTCACTGTAGCCAGCCCGTCTGGGGGTGCGGTATGGGCGCGCGGTGCCCCGGGCCCCATGCCCGGACGGCCGGGCTGGTCGCCGGGCCGCCACCCCGCAGGACGTCCCGAGGTCAGCGTCGCCGGAACGCGCCGGCCCCGAGGGTCAGGCCCGAACGGGGAGGTCGTACTCGCGGCGGATGCTGGATCCGAGCCGGCCGATGTCCGCCCCGTAGACGTGGATCGAGATGGTGAGGTGGTCGGCCGCGCTGCTGACCTGGTGGATGTCTCCGGGGGGTGTCAGCCCGCAACAACTGCTGACCGGGTTGGTCACGGTGGCCCGGGGGACGAGGGCGCGAGTCGCGCCCTGGCCCACCACGTCATACTGCACCTCCCGCTCCTCGCCCTCGTAGACACCGACGACGCACCACGACACGTGGTCGTGGATCGGGGTGCGCTGGCCCGGAAGCCACACGAGGGCGACGACCGAGAAGCTTCCCCCGGGCTCCACGTGCAGGACGTGCTGGCAGTAGCACTCGGGGTCGCTGGCCCGTTGGCCGTCGTCGAGCAGGCCTTCTTTGGACAGGTAGGGCCGCACCACGTCGGCCACCAGGGCGGAGGTCTGCGCGGGGGGCAGCTCGCGCTCGGTGACCCCACGGATCGCTGCGATCAACTCGGCCTGGATCTCGTGGCTGGACGGCGACATTCGGGCTCCTCGGCTCGGCGAGAGGCCGCTCCACCGAGCCCGGCACGTGCTCGCGTGTCGCGGCTGCTTCAGAATCCCAGACCCCCTGAACCGGCACAAGACGATGTTGCTTCGCCTGTGCCCAATCCAGCGTTATGTCTGG
>CAYRLV010000025.1:0-18101 GCA_964425155.1 uncultured Ornithinicoccus sp.
GACATCCGGGTCAACGTCGGGCGCACGGGGCGAGTCACCCCATACGGCGTCATGGAGCCGGTCAAGGTGGCCGGCTCCACGGTGGAGCAGGCGACGCTGCACAACGCGCACGAGGTGGAGCGCAAGGGGGTGCTCATCGGCGACACCGTGGTGCTGCGCAAGGCGGGTGACGTGATCCCCGAGATCGTGGGGCCGGTGGTGCCGCTGCGCGACGGCAGCGAGCGGGCGTTCGTCATGCCGACGGAGTGCCCCTCCTGCGGCACCACCTTGAAGCCCGAGAAGGAGGGCGACAAGGACATCCGGTGCCCCAACTCGCGGTCCTGCCCGTCCCAGCTGCGCGAGCGGCTGTCGACCCTCGCGGGCCGCGGTGCCTTCGACATCGAGGTCCTCGGTTGGGAGGGCGCCGTGGCCATGCTGGATGCCGGAGTCGTCTCCGACGAGGGCGACCTGTTTGCCTTGCAGGACAAGGACATCGCGCAGGTGCCGTTGTTCACGCGAGCGGCCAAGAAGACCGACCCTCCCGAGAAGGTGACCGACGGGAGGGTGCTGTCGGCCAACGGCGAGCGGCTCGTGGCCAACCTGGAGCAGGCCAAGTCCCAGCCGCTCTGGCGGGTGCTGGTGGGGTTGTCGATCCGGCACGTCGGGCCGACCGCGGCCCGGGCGCTGGCCGGCCACTTCGGCAGCATGGACGCGATCCGGGCGGCGTCGCGCGAGGAGCTCGCCGCCGTGGACGGCGTCGGCGGCATCATCGCCGACTCGGTCATCGACTGGTTCACCGTCGACTGGCACGTCGCGATCGTCGACAAGTGGGCCGCCGCCGGGGTGCGGATGGCCGACGAGGTCGACGAGTCGACGCCGCGGACGCTGGAGGGCCTGACGGTGGTGGTGACCGGGTCGCTGGAGCGGTTCTCCCGCGACTCGGCCAAGGAGGCCATCCTGGCGCGCGGAGGCAAGGCGTCCGGCTCGGTGTCGAAGAAGACCGACTACGTCGTGGTGGGCGAGAACGCCGGGTCCAAGGCGGACAAAGCGGAGCAGCTCGGCGTGCCGGTGCTCGACGAGGAGGGTTTCGAGCGCCTGCTCGCCACCGGCTCACCCGAGTGAGGTGTTGCTATGGCTCGTCGTCCGCCTTGGTCCCCTGTGACGCGGCGTTGGTGGTGGCGGAGGTCTGCGCGGCAGTGCCGACCTCACCGGGGATCTCGCGGGCATTCCTGGCCGCCTGCTCGCGGGGAGTCATGGCGTGCCGGCCGGGCCGAGGGTTGTAGCCCTCCGGTGGTTTCCAGCTCCACGGCCGGACCTCCGGCGTCCGGGTTCCGGTGGGGAGGGCGTGGCGAGGCTCGCGCAGATGCGGGTTGGGGACGATCTTGTCGAGGAACTTCAACAGTTCGTCCCCGGCCGCCTTGAGACCGATCAGGCAGTCCTCGAGGGACTTGCACGACTTCACCACGGCCTTGACCGACCGGCTGACCTTGAGGGTGAGAGCCGACACACGGGTCGTGACCTGCTCGATGATCCACGGTGTGGCCGTGCCCAGCGACAGGGCAGCTTCCAACGCCCAGCTGATGATGGAGCCGATGAGCGCGGCCAGGACGTCGCGTACGACTCCGTGGACGAAGCCGACGATCATGCTGGCTCGGCGCAGCGCCGTGGCGGTTCCCTCGGCCGACGAGCCGAGCGCGCAGACCGCTTGCGCGGTCACCGTTCCCGTCGACTGGTAGTCCGCGACCGCGCCGGTCTGGGTCATGTCGGCGAGGTCATCGGTCAGGATCCTCTGGTATCGCCAACCGTCCCGGTTCAGGCCGGTGCTCACATTGGCCCAGGTCAGGGCGAAGCCGCTGACCGCCTCGGGGTTGCCCGTCAGGTCGTTGAGCCAGCCCTTGAGCGGCTCGAGGTGGTCCATGAGCCAGCCGAGGCCTGCGGCGATGAGGCTGCCGAGGGGGTCGGAGGCCGTGGCCGCGGCGTCGACCACCAGCGCCACTCCCGAGAACGCCTTGTCGACCCAGCTGTCACTCATGAGAGCCTCGGCACAGGACGCGACACTGTCCACGATGCCGGCGCCGGAGTGCCAAGAACGGTCGACCGTCTCGGTGTAGGGGTTGGTCACGGGTACGTCTTCCGCAACCGGAACTCGGCGTCCTGCTCGTCCGCGTCGTACTGGTCAGCCATCGCGCGGACGCCGTTGGCGATGTACTGCAACGTGGTGGAGGACTGCTTGATGGTCTTGGCCTTCGCCTCGGCCTCGTCGACGACGAACGGAACCAAGAAGCTACACATGAGGCCGAAGGCATCGGAGTTGACCTCTGCACTGGCGTCGCCGGCGAGGCCTACGTCGTCGGACAGCGACTCCACCCGGGTGGCGTGCTGTCGCAGCACACCCGTGTCAACCTTGATCTTCTTCTTCGGCGGCACGCCGCACCCCTTTTCCCTGCCCCGTCCGGGTTGCGGTGCTCTGACGTCTCGCGTCCCTGATCCGTTCCGGGTCGGCCACAGCGCCGCCGGCCCGGCGCTACCAGTTGATGTCGAACCCCCGTGGCCCACGGTGCTCGTCCGCGGCCGTGACGTCGTCCTCGAAGTGGCCGAACCGCTGATCGAACTCCTCGCGCATCTTCCCGACCACGGAGGCGTCCGTGCCGAACGTCTCCTCGCTCGAGGCCAGCACCTTGCTGCGGACGTCCTGCTGGGCTTCACGCAGGGCGTCGAGGACGGCTTGGCGGACGGCCTGACCACCCTGCTCGCAGATGTCGTCGGAGACGGTCAGGCCGGTGAGCAGTCCGGTCATGTCGACCTTGACGGATACCGATCCGTCGCGTGACGAGCCGTCACCGCGCATCGTCTCGACCTCGTGCCGCCAGGCGGTCGCCTGCTGGGCTCGTTGCACGGCGGCCTCGATGTCGTTGTCGATCTGGGACAGGGCCTCCTCGGCCGATCCGTAGCCTGACATGGCGGTCATGTTAGGGGGTGAGCACGACGGCGGCCAGCGGTCCGGGTGCCGCGGTCGTCCGGGTTGGGGCCGCATGGCGGTGCAGCGGGGCGCCGCCGGGGTCGTATCCTCGGTGGGCTGTCCGCCGGATCCGACACACCAGCGACGAGAGGGCGTGATGGACGACCCGAGCCCCAGCCCGACGCTCCCGTCCCCCGAGGAGATCACCGAGCGAGCGAACGACGCGAGCCAGCAACTCACCTACCTCTTCTGGGCGATCGTCGTGCTGGCGCTCCTGTTGGCGGTGCTCTACCCGGTCCTGCGAACCCGCGTGGCTCGTCGTCGGGAGGAGTCCTGGAGCCGTCCCGAGGCCGCGCCTGCGGGAGCCAGGGTGACCAGCCGGATGTCCTGGGCGGTGCTGCTGTTGTTCGTGCCGGTGCTCGCCGTTTTCGAGGTGGGGCTGATCATCGGGGTCGGTCGCTCGGTGGTCCGAGGGGACCCACGGGCGATGTTCGGAGACTCGGCCTCGACCGCGTTGCTCGTCGTCGGTTGGTGCCTGGCCGTGCTGTTCCTGGTGCTGCTGAGCGGCGCCCTCGTCTGGTTGCTCACCTACAAGGTGACCATCACCGACCAGGAGGTGTCGACCAGCGCGTTCTTCCGCACCTCGCGACTGCGATTTGCCGACACCGGCCGGATCACGTTCGTGCCCGAGCGGGTGCGGGCTCGACGCACCAGTCCGGCCGTGTTGCGGTTCGACGCCGCCGACCGTCGCGGCACGGCGACAACGACGGTCGCGACGCCGAGGAACGTCCGGATCACGTCAGGCGGCGGGCACTTCGGCCGTGTGCTCGCCGTCGTGGATCAGTGGGTGCACCAGCGGCCCGAGCTGGTCGCGGACGAGACGACGCGCGAGCTGTTCGAGAGCCGCGGCGCCCTGACCCGGTGACCCAATTCCGGGGTGTCGGCTCGGCGCGCCGTGTGCGCTCAGTCGTCGTCCTGGGCCCGCTCGGCCTGGTTGACCATGGTCTCGCCGCCCACCGTCTCACTGACCGACTGTGGTGTCGGATGTTTCCAGGTCGGATCCGGAACGTGTTTGCGTGAACGATGCCAGGGACGTGGTTCCATCAGCGGCGGGCCGCCACGACGGTGCGTGGGAGCCTTGCCCTGGGGCGCCTTCATCCTCAGCAGGGCCTTGAACCTGCTGAGCAGGCCGTCCAGCTGCGACAGCAGGCTCTTCAGCGCCTTGACGGAAGTCACGAGTGCCTTGACCTTGGCGCCGACCTTGGCGGCGAGCGCGGCCACCCGGGTGCTGACCTGCTCGATCACCCAGCCGGTCGCGGTGCCGAGGCTGAAGAGGATCTCGCCAGCCCACGAGATTGCCGAGCCGACCAGGTCGGCGATGACGTCACGCACGATCGAGTGCACCAGACTGACGAGCGCCGCGGTCTGTCGGACGCCCTCGGCGACCCCTGTCGCCGATGCGGACGCCGTGTCCAGATCTTTGACCAGGCCGGTGGCGAACTTCTGGTAGGAGCGCACGCCGGCACCGTTCATGTCGGCGAAGTCGTCGCTTGCGATGCGCTCCAGCCGGGCGGCCTGGGTGCTGAGGTCGATGCTGACGTTGTCCCAACCGGTCGCGTAGCCTTCGACCGCCTCGGCGTCGCCCGTAAGGTCATTCAGCCAGCCCTTGAGCGGTTCGAAATGGTCCATCAACCACCCGAGCCCGGCTGAGATGAGACTGCCGAAGGGGTCGGACGCGGTGGCGACTGCGTCGAGGGTCCCCGCCCCCGCATAGAGGCCGGCTGCCATCCAGTCGCCGTTCTTGCACGCGTCAGCGACCGACACGATGTCACTGAGAAGGAAGGTGCCAGAGGTCTTGTCGACTGCGCTGCCGTCGACATCGAGATCGAAGTCGGGGCCGCTCACGTCGGTAGTCCGTCCCCGTCGCCGAGATGGAACCGCACCTTGGCGTCGTCGTCATCGATCTCGTACTGGAGCGCCATCTCCCTCAGTCCCTCGGAGGTGAGGGTCAGCGGAATGCTCCCGATGGTCTCGTCCAGGTTCTGGCTGGCCTCGCAGACCTTGCCGGCGAGGAAGCCGCACATGACGCCGAAGACCTCCTCGTCGATCGTGGCGTCTCCGGCTCGCCGCGCCGTTTGGACGTCGGCGGAGACCTGCATGACCCTCGTGGCGTGCTTGCGGATCTGATCCGGGTCGACTCTCACCTCTGGACTCCTCCCTCCGGGTAGTCGCGGCACCCGGGTGCGGGCGCCGGAATCACCGAGGTGCGACGCCGCGCTCGGCTGGGCACGTTCCGTCGCCCGACGGGGAGCACTCCCCATCGGGCCCCGGCCACGTCGGCCGGCCTCCTGCACCGCACTAGACTGCGGGTCATGCCCGCCCTGAACCGCGACGAGGTCGCCCACCTGGCCGTGCTCGCCCGCATCGACCTGTCCCCGGACGAGCTCGACACCCTGTCCGGGCAGTTGGGGCAGATCGCCGAGTCGGTCGCCAAGGTCAGCGAGGTCGCCGCCGAGGACGTGCCCCCGATGTCGCACCCGATGCCGCTGACCAACGTGACCAGGCCGGACGAGGTGCGGCCCAGCCTTCCGGTCGACGACGTGCTGGCCGCGGCCCCCGCCGCCGAGCAGCAGCGCTTCCTCGTGCCGCGCATCCTCGACGAGGAGTGACCGGCGCGCGTCCGGCACCACCCGTCATACCAGCAACAGCAAAGGCCCACCGTGACCCCTGACCCCCTCCGCTCCAGCGCCGCGGACCTCGCCGATGCCCTGCAGCGCGGCGACCTGACCTCCGTCGAGCTGACCCAGGCCCACCTCGACCGGATCGCCGCCGTCGACGGCGACGTGCACGCCTTCCTGCACGTGGACGCCGAGGGGGCGCTCGCTGCGGCACGCGACGTGGACGGGCGCCGCGCCGCGGGGGAGCCGGTCGGTGCCCTGGCCGGTGTCCCGATCGCCGTGAAGGACATCGTGGCGACCCGTGGCCTGCCCACCACCTGCGGCTCGCGGATGCTGGAGGGCTGGATCCCTCCGTATGACGCGACGGTCGTCACGCGCCTGCGTGCGGCGGGGATGCCGATCCTGGGCAAGACCAACATGGACGAGTTCGCGATGGGCTCCTCGACCGAGCACTCCGCGTTCGGCCCGACCCGCAACCCGTGGGACCTCGACCGGATCCCCGGCGGATCCGGCGGTGGCTCCGCGGCCGCGGTGGCCGCCTTCGAGGCGCCGCTCGCGATCGGCACCGACACGGGCGGCTCGATCCGGCAGCCGGCAGCGGTGACCGGGACGGTCGGCGCCAAGCCCACCTACGGCGGCGTCTCCCGCTACGGGTTGGTCGCTCTCGCCAGCAGCCTCGACCAGGCCGGCCCCTGCTCACGGTCCGTGCTCGACGCGGCGCTGCTGCACGAGGTGATCGGTGGCCACGACCCGATGGACTCCACGTCCATCGACGCCCCGGTGCCGCCGGTGGTCGAAGCGGCCCGGCGGGCGGACGTGCAGGGCCTGCGGATCGGCGTCGTCAAGGAACTCGGCGGTGAGGGCTACCAGCCGGGTGTGCAGACGCGATTCGACGAGGCGGTGCAGCTGCTCGTCGACGCGGGTGCGGAGGTGGTCGAGGTCTCCTGCCCGCACTTCGACTACGCGCTCGCGGCCTACTACCTGATCATGCCGAGCGAGGCCTCCTCGAACCTGGCGAAGTTCGACGCGATGCGCTACGGCCTGCGCGTCGGGCCGGACGGCGTCGCGAGCCCCAGCGCCGAGCAGGTCATGGCGGCCAGCCGCGACGCCGGGTTCGGTGACGAGGTCAAGCGGCGGATCATCCTCGGCACCTACGCCCTGTCCAGCGGCTACTACGACGCCTACTACGGGCAGGCGCAGAAGGTCCGCACCCTGGTCGCGCGCGACTTCGCCGCAGCCTTCGAGCGGGCCGACGTCCTCCTGTCGCCGACGGCGCCGACGACAGCGTTCCCCATCGGCGAGAAGGTCGACGACCCGATGGCCATGTACCTCAACGACATTGCCACTCTGCCCGCCAACCTGGCCGGCGTCCCCGGCCTGTCCCTCCCGGCCGGGGTGACCGACGAGGACGGGCTCCCTGTCGGGCTGCAGGTGCTGGCCCCGGCCACGAAGGACGAGCGGCTGTACGGCGTCGGTGCGGCCCTCGAGGCGGCGCTCCAGCAACGTTGGGGCGGACCGCTGCTCGACCGGGCACCGGCGCTGGACGGATCGACTTCGACGGCCACGGAGGTTCACGCATGACTACCGCAACGGCCGATGCCGTCATGGACCTCGACGAGGCGCTGGAGCGCTTCGACCCGGTCTTCGGTCTCGAGGTGCACGTCGAGCTCAACACCGCGACGAAGATGTTCTGCGGCTGCGCGACCGGGTTCGGCGCCGAGCCCAACACCCAGGTCTGCCCGGTCTGCCTCGGCCTCCCCGGCGCCCTGCCGGTCGTCAACGCGACGGCGGTCGAGTCGGCGATCCGGATCGGTCTGGCGTTGAACTGCTCGATCGCGCCCTGGTGCCGCTTTGCCCGGAAGAACTACTTCTACCCGGACATGCCCAAGAACTTCCAGACCTCGCAGTATGACGAGCCGATCGCCTTCGACGGCTACCTCGACGTGGAGGTCGAGGGCGAGGACGGCCCCGAGACCTTCCGGGTCGAGATCGAGCGAGCGCACATGGAGGAGGACACCGGCAAGTCGCTGCACATCGGTGGTGCGACCGGCCGGATACACGGTGCCGACCACTCGCTGGTCGACTACAACCGGGCCGGGATCCCGCTCATCGAGATCGTCACCAAGCCGGTGACCGGTGCCGGTGATCGAGCCCCCCAGGTGGCCCGCGCCTACGTGTCCGCGCTGCGCGACCTGGTCAAGGCGCTGGGAGTGAGCGACGTGCGCATGGAGCAGGGCTCGATGCGCTGCGACGCCAACCTCTCCCTGCGGACCCGGGCGGCGGTCGGCGAGGACCAGGACGCGGTGCCGATGGGCACCCGCACGGAGACCAAGAACGTCAACTCGCTGCGGTCGGTGGAGCGGGCCATCCGCTACGAGGTCGGCCGACAGGCGGCGGTGCTCGGCGACGGTGGTGCGGTGGTGCAGGAGACCCGGCACTGGCACGAGGACACCGGGATCACCACCTCGGGTCGGCCGAAGTCCGACGCCGACGACTACCGCTACTTCCCCGAACCCGACCTGGTGCCGGTGGAGCCGTCCGCGGACTGGGTGGAGGAGCTGCGGGCGACCCTGCCCGAGCCGCCGGCGGAGCGCCGTCGCCGGCTCCAGTCCGACTGGGGCTACAGCGATCTCGAGATGCGCGACGTCGTCAACGCGGGTGCCGTGGATCTCATCGAGCAGTCCGTGGCCGCAGGCGCCACGTCGGCGGGTGCGCGCAAGTGGTGGATGGGTGAGATCGCCCGTCGCGCCAGTGCGGAGGCGCGGGAGCTCGACTCGTTCGGTGTCACGCCGGAGCACGTGGCCGAGTTGGACGGGCTGGTCACCTCCGGACGGCTCAACGACCCGATGGCCCGGCAGGTGATGGAGGGCCTGCTGGCCGGTGAGGGCACGCCGACGCAGATCGCGGACGCCCGCGGGTTGCAGCTGGTCGAGGATTCCGGTGCGCTCGAGGCGGCCGTCGACGACGCGATCGCGGGCAACCCCGACATCGTGGAGAAGATCCGCGGCGGCAAGGTCCAGGCCGCGGGCGCGCTGATCGGCCAGGTGATGAAGGCGATGAAGGGCCAAGCCGACGCGGCCAAGGTCCGGCAGCGGATCCTCGACAAGCTCGACGTCTCCTGACCTGCTCGCTCCCGGCCGCTTTGCTCACCACGGGCCGCTCCGGGAGGTGCGGAGACCGGTCTGAGGTGAGCACGCGGCATACGGGGGGCGCGTGCGGGTTCAGCGGCCGGGGCGGTCCACCCGGCTCCACGGCCAGTCCGTGTCCAGCCACGCAGCCACCGCGTCCGCGAGCGGCGCGTCGAGGTCGGCCCGGTCGGCCCGCACCCACGACAGCACGGTGACGTCGTGGTCGGCGTCGGACGTGGGATAGAGGTAGACGCAGCCGATGACGTCGTCGTCCGCCGGGTCGAGGACGGTGAAGGTGAACCCGGTGCGGGCGGCGAAGTCGGCCGCGTGACGAGTCAGGTCGCGATGGTTGGCCTCGAGCGACATCCCGTCCGGTGGGGGCCAGTTGCCGTCGGGATACCCGGGGGTGGTCCGGATGTGCTCGATGCTGGACGTCCACGCGGCGTGGTCGGCCTCGTTGTGCTGGGGTCCCAGCGGTTCGAGGCGGAACCGGTCGGTGACGAGGGAGGTGGGCGGCTCGAAGTCCGCCGGGACGAATGCTTGCGAAGTCATGGTCCGACGCTAGCCCTGCCGTCGGTGCTCGCCCACCCCCGTTTCGACGGCCCGCCGGCGCTTCGTGCTCACTCCCGGCCACTTTGCTCACCCCGGGCCGCTCCGACGCCGCCCGAAAGCGGCCTGCGGTGAGCAAAGCGGCCGCCGGTGAGCACGACGGGGGACTCAGGAGCCGGAGGGGAAGTCCTTCGGCAGGATCAGGATGCGGTCGTCGCCGTCTCGGGGCTCGCCGCGGAAGGTGTTGCTCGTGACCAGCCAGAGCCGGTCGTCCGGTGCGCGGACGACGGTCCGCAGCCGGCCGTAGGTGCCTTCGAGCAGACGTTCCGGCGACCCGGCGTTGCCGTTGTCGTCCAACGGGATCCGCCACAGCGACTCGCCACGCAGGGCGGCCATGTAGACGGCGTGGTCGGAGCCGATCGTGATGCCGCTGGGGGAGGCGTCGCTCGTGGGCCACTGCACGAGCGGGTCGACGTATCCGGATCGGTCGGCCTTGCCCTCGACCACCGGCCAGCCGTAGTTCTTGCCGGGCTCGATCCGGTTGAGCTCGTCCCAGGTGTTCTGCCCGAACTCGCTGGCGTACATCCGGCCGGCGGCGTCCCAGGCCAGGCCCTGCACGTTGCGGTGACCCAGCGACCACACCGGTGAGTCGCCGAACGGGTTGCCGGCCGGTGCCTGCCCGTCCTGGTCGATGCGCAGGATCTTGCCGCCGAGCGAGTCGCGGTCCTGCGCGTGGCTCCCGTCGCCGCCGTCGCCGGTGCCGACGTAGAGGTCGCCGTCGGGGCCGAACCTGATGCGGCCGCCGTTGTGAATGCTGGATTTCGGTATGCCGGACAGGATCACCTTGTCCGCGGAGAGACGTCCGTCGCGCAGGGTCATTCGCAGGATGCGGTTGTCGTCCTCGGCCGTGAGGTAGACGAAGACGCGGTGGTCGGAGTCGAATTCGGGGGAGACGGCGACCCCCAGCAGGCCACCCTCGCCGTCGGGCTGCACACCCGGCACGGTGCCGAGCTGCTCCGGCGCGGAGCCCGGCCGCAGCCGCAACACCTCGCCCTTGTCGCGGAGCGTGACCAAGGCGCTGCCGTCCGGAAGGAAGGCGAGCCCCCACGGCACGTCGAGGTCCTCCGCCACGACCACCGGCTCCTCGGCGGGAGCGGTGCCGGTCGAGCCAGCGGGTGGCGTCGGTGGGGGCGACAGGGACGACGGAGAGGGCGCGGCCGGTCCGCCGGTCCCGGGCTCGTCACCGGACGAGCCACTGCACCCCGCGAGGAGCAGGGCAGCGACCATCGTGACGGCGGGCCAGCGTCGTGCAGCCATGCACCATTGTCACCCGACGAGCTCCGCCGCGGGCCGGACAGGTGTCAGGTGCCGCAGTAGGTGACGTACGGTCCCGAGCCGGCAGGTGCCGGCTCCGCATACCGATCCAGTCCCGGGCGCTCGTCGAAGGGACGGGTGACCGCCTCGAGCAGGTCGTGCAGGGGGCGCAGGTCGTCCACCGAGGCGAGCGCCTCCTCGACCAGGTGGTTGCGCGGGACGTAGATCGGGTTCGCGCGGTCCATGGCGTCCGGGTCGGGGTCGAGCGCCAGCCACGAGCGCGTCCAGGCGTCGAACTGCGCCGGGTCCGCGAACATCTCACGTGCGGGTCCGGCGGCACCGCGGGCTGCCCCGGCGAGCCGTCGGAAGAAGCCGGTGTGGTCGACCCGGTCCTGCTGCAGCAGGGTGAACAGGTCGCGGCACAGCGGGGCGACCACCTCCCGGTCGAGGTCCGGGGCCAGGCCGAGCTTGCGCCGCATCCCGGCCGTCCACGCCGAGCTGTAGCGGTCGCGGAACCTCGCGAGGGCATCCTCGGCGAGCGTGACGGCCTGCTGCTCGTCGTCGTCCAGCAGCGGCAGCAGTGCCTCGGCGAACCGAGCGAGGTTCCACTCGGCGACGACCGGCTGGTTGCCGTAGGAATAGCGCCCGCCGTGGTCGATCGAGCTGAAGACGGTGGCGGGGTCGAAGCCGTCCATGAACGCGCACGGCCCGTAGTCGATGGTCTCGCCCGAGATCGTCATGTTGTCGGTGTTCATGACGCCGTGGACGAAGCCGACGAGCATCCATTGCGCGACCAGCGAGGCCTGGGCGGCGACGACGTCGTCGAACAGCGCGAGGTAGGGCTGCTCGGACTCCGCCACGCTCGGGTGGTGCCGGGCGATCGCGTGGTCGGCCAGGCGGCGCAGCAGCCCGAGATCGTCGGTGGCGCGGGCGAGTTGGAAGGTGCCGACCCGCAGGTGGCTGCTCGCGACGCGGACGAGGACCGCGCCGGGCAGTGCCGTCTCGCGTCGCACCGGACGCCCGGTCGCCACCACCGCGAGCGAGCGGGTGGTGGGGATGCCCAGGGCGTGCATCGCCTCGCTGACGACGTGCTCCCGCAGCATCGGGCCGGCCGCCGCGAGACCGTCCCCGCCGCGCGCGAACGGCGTGCGCCCCGAGCCCTTGAGGTGCAGGTCGCGCAGCGTGCCGTCCACCGCCGTGAGCTCGCCGAGCAGTAGGGCCCGGCCGTCGCCCAGCCGAGGGGAGTAGCTGCCGAACTGGTGACCCGCGTAGGCCATCGCGACCGGTCGAGCCCCGTCCGGCACCGCAGCGCCGAGCAGCAAGTCCAGGCCGTCCGGGCTGCGCAGGAAGCCGGGGTCGAGCCCCAGCTCGGCGGCCAGCGACTCGTTCAGCACCAGCAGCCGCGGTTCGGGCGCCTGGTCCGCCTGCCACGGCACCGCCAGCTCGGGCACCGCGTCGGCGAACCGCGCGCTCAGCGCGACGTCGGTGGACAGCGTGGTGGCCATGTCACCCACGCTACGTCCGCGGGTCGGGCGGCCGCACGGCCCACCCTCGCCCCCGCTACCGTCGGGGTCATGACGGTGGTGACGCTTCCCGACGAGGAGTGGATCGAACGGGTCGGACCCGTCGACGGCATCGAGCAGATCTGCTGGGACATCGTGTCCGATCCGGAGCGGCTGCAGGAGGCCGAGTTGGTGGTGCCGCCGTACATGGGCGACCGCAGTGTGCTCACCCGCTTGGCCGAACTGCCCCGGCTGCGCGCGGTGCAGCTGATGTCCGCGGGTTACGACGACGTCGTGCCGATGGTGCCGCCCGGAGTCCAGCTGGCCAACGCCACGGGGGTGCACGATGCCTCGACGGCCGAGCTCGCGGTGACCCTCATGCTCGCGGCACTGCGCGGCATACCGCAGTTCGTGCGGGCGCAGGACGCGGCGACCTGGGTGCCCGACCACACCCGCCGTTCCCTGGCCGACCGGAGGGTGCTGATCGTCGGCTACGGCTCGATCGGGCGGTCCATCGCGCGCCGCCTCACCGGATTCGAGGCCCGTATGACGGCCGTCGCCTCCCGCGCCCGCGTCGGCGACGAGCTGGTCGAGCGGGTGCACGGGATCGACGAGCTGCCGGAGTTGCTCCCCCACCACGACGTCGTGGTCCTCATCGTGCCGCTGAGCGACTCCACCCGACACCTCGTGGACCGGAAGTTCCTGGCCGCGCTGCCGGACGGCGCCGTCGTGGTCAACGTGGCACGGGGGCCCGTGGTGGACACCGACGCGCTGCTGGAGGCGACCCAGGAGGGCCGCATCCTCGCGGCGCTGGACGTCACCGACCCCGAGCCGCTGCCGGACGGGCATCCGTTGTGGTCGGCCCCAGGCGTGCTCATCACGCCGCACGTCGGCGGTGCCACCTCGGCCTTCCCGCCCCGGGCCGCGGCGCTGCTGCGCGACCAGCTCGAGGCGTTCGCCGCCGGACAGCCGCTGCGCAACGTCGTGCACAGCGGCTGAGCTGCGACCGCTGGGTACTGGTGTCTGTCGGTGACGCAGGTCACACTTGCAGGATGACTCAGACACTCGTGGCCATCGGCACCCGCAAGGGGCTGTGGCTGGCCCGGAGCGACGACCGCGCCACCTGGACCCTCGACGGACCGCACTTCCTGATGCAGGAGGTGCCCAGCGTCGGCATCGACACCCGGCAGGGACGGCAGCGGCTGCTGGTCGGCACCCGGTCGGAGCACTGGGGGCCGACCGTGATGCGCAGCGACGACCTCGGCGCCAGCTGGCAGGAGACCGACGAGGGCGCGATCCGGTTCCCGGAGGAGACCGGTTCGGCGCTCGGCCGCGTCTGGCAGCTGGTGCCCGACCCCACGGACGACGACGTGGTGTGGGCCGGCACCGAGCCGCACGCCCTGTGGCGCAGCGCCGACCGGGGCGAGACCTTCGAGCTGGTGCGCGGGCTGTGGGAGCACCCGCACCGCACCGAGTGGGGCGAGGGCTTCGGCGGGGGAGCCATCCACACCGTGCTGCCCGACCCCTCCGACGCGGACGCGATGGTCGTCGCGATGAGCACCGGCGGCGTCTACACCACGGTCGACGGGGGCAAGAGCTGGACACCGGGCAACACGGGCATCAAGGCCTACTTCATGCCCGATCCGTGGCCGGAGTTCGGCCAGTGCGTGCACAAGGTGGCCCGCGACGCGGGCGACCCGGCCCGGCTCTACGCCCAGAACCACCACGGGGTCTACCGCTCCGACGACCGGGGATCGAGCTGGACCTCGATCGCCGAGGGCCTGCCCACCGACTTCGGCTTCACCGTGTTGACCCACCCCACGCGGGGCGACGAGCTCTGGCTGGTGCCGATCACCGCCGACGGTGAGCGCATCCCGCCGCAGGCGCAGCTGCAGTTGCAGCACTCCACCGACGCCGGAGCGACCTGGACGGAGCAGGCCACCGGCCTGCCGCACCCGTCCTACACCTGTGTCCTGCGCGACGCGGCGGCCGTCGACGGCCACGACCCGGCCGGGATCTACGTCGGGACGCGCAACGGCGACGTCTTCGCGTCCGCGGACGCGGGTGAGTCGTTCACGCGGCTGGTCGGTCAGCTGCCGGACGTCCTGTGCGTGCGCGCGGCGGTGCTCCCGTGAGCGCGGCGGAGCCGGGCACCGAGGGCACCGAGGGCACCGAGGGCCGTGCCGGCGTCGCGCTCGTGGAGTCCGGGCAGGAGTCGGCGCAGCAGTCGGAAGGCGCGGCCGGCGCCGTGCGGCTGCGCCTGCCCGGTGTGCTGCGGGACCTGGCCGCGGGGGCGAGCGAGCTCCGCCTGGCCGTGCCGCACGAGGGTGCCTCGCTCGCCGACGTCCTCACCGTGGTCGACCAGGACTGGCCGGCGCTGGGCCGACGCCTCCGCGACGAGACCGGCAGCCTGCGGCGGCACGTCAACGTGTTCGCCGACGGCGAGGACGTGCGCCGCGGCGCGGGCCTGGAGACGTGTCTCCGTCCGGGATGCGTGGTCCTCGTGCTGCCTTCGGTGGCCGGGGGCTGACCGAGCGACGTGCGGAGCGCGGGGGTTCGGGGGTCAAGCGGGGGCGCTGACCGCTCGGAGCACGAGCGGAAGGAACTCGCGCTCCAGGGCCCCGCGATGGACCACCCGGGGCTGCAGCAGGTGCTGGGCCGTGCCTCCCGAGCTGACCGCCTGGGCCAGACGCACGAACTCTCCGGGGGACACCGACAGCCGCAGCCCGTGGCGCTGCGCCACCCGCTCCACGACCGACGCGAGCATGTCACGCACCTGGTCCTGCTGACGGACGAACGCGCGCCTCGCGGCCGGGTCGCGGATCGCGTGCAGGGTGAACTCCGCCTGCAGCAGGTGCCATCGCGCCTGCTCCCTCGGCGAGCCCACGAGGACATCGATCACCCCCGTCAGGATCTCCTCCGGTGTGAGGTCCTGACGGGCGGCGAGCTCCTCTGCTCGAGATCGCAGTCGCCGGGCGTGCTGCTCGAACAGGGCGAGCACGAGATCGTCCTTGTCCGCGAAGTTCGAATAGAAGGCTCCACGGGTGAATCCGGCGCGTTCACAGATGTCCTCGACGCTCGCGCCGTGCAGGCCACGCTCGGCGAAGGCGTCCGACGCGGCCCGGAGCAGTCGGGCGCGAGTAGCCTCCCGTCGCGCGGACCGGGCAGGTTGGGTGACCGGTGTCACGGCGCTGCGACTCGCTCTGGCCATGCACACACCATACACTCCTGTATCGGATACAGAAACGTATCGAGAGAGGACGACTGGGATGGAGATCGTCGCGGACCAGGTGGCCGTGCGGGGTGCGCACGGCCCCATGCTGCTGCCGACCTCCCTGCGGGCACGCACCGGGGAGGTGACTCTGGTGGTCGGGGCGCCGGGTGACGGGCACGTGGCGCTGGCCCTGGTGCTCGGTGGGCAGCTGGAGCCGTCGTCCGGGCGGGTGACCGTCGGCGGCTCGCCCGACCGCGCCGTGCTGCGACGGCGCACCGCCCTGGTCGACGTCCCGCGCGTCACCGAGCCAGAGCCGGGAATCCCGGTGTCCGCCGTCATCGGCGAGGAGCTGGCCCTCTCGGGGTGTCCCGCCCGGTCGCGCGACGTGACGGCGTTCCTGGCCGAGCACGACGGGTCGGAGCTCGCCGGGGAGCGGTTCGAGCAGGTCCCGCCCGCGACCCGGACGGGGTGGCTGGCCCGGCTGGCCGCTCGGCGCGGGGGCGTCGACGTGCTGGTGCTCGCTCACCCGGACCGATTCGGGGGAGAGCCCGCCCACTGGTGGGGTCTCGCGCACGAGCTGGCCGAGGAGGAGCGTGCGGTCATCGTGCAGTGCACCCACGCGTCCGTCCGGTTGCTCGGTCAGGACGACTTCTACGAGGTGGGGGTTTCGGCATGACCGCGATACGACTGGCCCTGACCGAGCTGCGCCGGCTCACCTCCGGCACCCTCCCCAAACTGGCGCTGGCGGCCATGATCGTCATCCCGACGCTCTACGGCGGGCTCTACCTCTATGCCAACAAGGACCCCTACGGCAACCTCGACCAGGTGCCGGCCGCCCTCGTGGTGGAGGACCGCGGCGCCACGCTCAGCAACGGCGAGCACCTCGAGGTCGGGCCCCGGGTCGCGCACGACCTGAAGAAGGCGGGAACGTTCGAGTGGCACGAGGTCTCGCGGGCCGAGGCCGAGCGCGGCGTCGAGGAGGAGCGCTACGACTTCGCCCTCATCGTGCCCGAGGACTTCTCGGCCGACCTCGCGTCCAGCGCGGACTTCCGGCCGCGGCGGGCGCAGCTCCAGGTCACCACCAACGACGCGAACAACTACCTGTCCCGCACCATCGCCGGCACGTTGGTGGACGAGGTCACCCGCTCGGTGGCCGAGCAGGTCAGCCGGACTGCCGCCAACGAGATGCTCATGGGCTTCTCGACCATCCATGAGCGGACCGCCACCGCCGTGAAGGGAGCGCACGATCTCCGGCAGGGAGCCGACAAGCTGCACCGTGGGGCCGCCGACCTGGCGCGGGGGACGGGGAAGCTCGAGAAGGGCACCGGCGAGCTGGTCACGGGCGAGCGCAAGCTCGTGACCGGCGCGAGCGACCTGTCCGCCGGAGCGGACAAGGCCGCAGGTGGCGCACGGTCGCTGCGCGACGGGGCGAGCACGCTGGCGACCGGGTTGGACACCCTCGACCGCAACACCACGTCGCTGCCCGAGGACACCCGGAAGCTCGCCGCCGGGGCGCGTCAGGTCGCCGACGGCAACCGGAAGATCGCCGACGAGGCCGACAAGGTGGCCGACGCCTCGAACGAGCTGGTGGGCCAACTGGACAGCCTGCGCGGCGAACTCGCCGACCGGCTCCGCGACCGCGGGTTCACCGAGGACCAGGTCAGCGTGGTCATCTCCGAGACCAAGAAGCTGACCGTGCCGGTCAAGCAGGCGAACGCCAAGGTCCAGGACACTCGCCAGAAGCTCGACGACCTGGCCGACGGCGCCGACGCCGTGGCCGCCGGGGCCGACAAGCTGGCCAAGGCCGCAGGGCCGCTGCACCGGGGCATCCACTCGGCCAGCGTCGGCGCCGGCAAGCTGCAGACCGGGGCGAACGACCTGGCACGTGGGCTGTCCACGTTGAAGACCGGCGCGGACGACCTGGAGAAGGGCACCCGGTCTGCCCTGACCGCCGCGCAGAAGCTGCACCGCGGCGCCGGTGACCTCGACCAGGGGGCGAACAAGCTGCGGGACGGCAGCTCCTCCCTGGCCACCGGGGCGAAGAAGCTGCACGAGGGCCTGCGATCGGGGCTGAAACAGATCCCCGACCCGAGCGCGTCCGCGCGCAAGGCCGTGGCGCAGACCATCGGCGCGCCCGTCACCGTGAAGGAGAACTCGCAGGCGACGGCGGGCAGCTACGGCGCCGGACTGGCGCCGTTCTTCCTGAGCATCGCGATGTGGGTGGGTGCCTACGTGCTCTTCCTGCTCGTCGGGCCGTACTCGACCCGCGCGCTGGCGGCCGGGCAACCCGCCTGGCGCACTGCCCTCGGGGGCTGGCTCCCGCCGGCCCTGATCGGCGTGGCGCAGTGCGTTCTCGTCTATGCCGTCGTGCTGCTCTGGCTGGGGATCGACGCCGCCCACCCGTGGGGGCTGCTCGCGATGATGTTCCTCACCTCGATGACGTTCGTCGCGATCCTGCACGCGCTGGCCGCCCGGCTCGGCGCGGTGGGCAAGTTCCTCGGACTGGTCCTGCTGGTGCTCCAGCTCGCGAGCGCCGGCGGCACCTTCCCGTGGCAGACCCTCCCGGGTCCGCTGATCGTCCTGCACCACATCCTGCCCATGGGTTACGCGGTGGATGCCTTGCGGCACCTCATGTATGGCGGGCCGCTCACCTCGGTGGGCCTGGACGCCGCGGTGCTGATCGCCTACCTGGTCCTGGCCTTCGTGGCAGCGAGTCTGGCAACGGCCCGGGCCCGCACCTGGACCGCGGCACGCATCCGGCCGGAGCTGGTGCTCTGA
>CAYRLV010000025.1:18201-20366 GCA_964425155.1 uncultured Ornithinicoccus sp.
TCTGACCGGGGGGTGGCGCTGGCGGACACGCCGAGGTGTGTCGGAGCGCCTCCCCGGGCCGTGCCTCGCGGACCCGTACCCTTGACCGCGGTGGTAGGTGCCACGACGAGGGGCGAAGATGGCAGGTGACGCGGCGGTCCGACGGGCGGCGGGCCGCATCGAGGGGCTCGACGGCCTACGCGCCCTGGCGGTGGCGGCTGTCCTCGTGTTCCACCTGCGATCGGCCAGTCTGCCCGGAGGGTTCCTGGGCGTCGACGTGTTCTTCGTCCTCTCCGGGTTCTTGATCACCACCTTGCTGATCCGCGAGCTGCGGGCCCACGGCCGGCTCGACCTGCCTTCCTTCTGGCTGCGTCGCGCGCGCCGGTTGATCCCCGCGATCCTGCTGGTGGTGCTGGTCACCGTCCCGGCGGCCGCCGTGGCCGGCGGCGACCTGCTCGTCCACATCGCGCGGCAGGTGCTCGGCGCGGTCACCTTCAGCAACAACTGGCTGGAGATCTCCGCGGGCTCCAGCTACTTCCACCAGACCTCGCCGCTCCTCTTCGTGAACTTCTGGTCGCTCGCCGTGGAGGAGCAGTTCTACCTCTTCTGGCCGATCGCGCTGGCGATCATCCTGGCCGTCGTCCCGCAGGTCCGGCACCGCATCGGCATCGCGCTGGGCCTGGCCGCGGTCTCGGCGGTGCTCATGGGGGTGCTGGTGACGCCGGGTCAGGACGCGACGCGCGCCTACTACGGCACCGACACCCACCTGTTCGGCCTGATGATCGGTGCGGCGCTCGCCTTCGCGTGGGCGTCCTCGGCCGGCGAACGGTTCATCTCCCAGCGGCTGCGGCCCTGGCGGACACCGGCGGCGCTGGCGGCGTTGGCCCTGCTCGGGGTGCTGATGCTGACCCTCCGCGAGTCCACCGCGTTCACGTTCCGTGGCGGCATCCTGCTGGCCAGCGTGCTGACGGCGGCCCTCATCGCCACCCTGTTGGCGGGACCCGGTCCGGTCCGCCGCGTCCTGGAGCTGCGCCCGTTCGCGTGGGTGGGCGAGCGTTCCTACGGCATCTACCTGTGGCACTGGCCGGTCATCCTGATCGTGCAGGAGGCGTTGCCCGCCACCGTCCCCGACTCACGGCTCAGCTGGTTCTCCCGCGCCTTGTCGCTGGTGCTCACCGTGCTGGTGGCGGCGGCGTCCTACCGCTGGCTCGAGCTGCCGGTCCGCCGGCTCGGGTTCCGTGGCGCGTTGTCCGAGTTCTTCGACGGCGTGCGCCAGTCCTGGCCCCGGGCGCGGGTCCCGAAGATCGCCGCGGTCTCCGCGGTGCTGCTGGTCTCGGCCTGCGGCGTGGCCATCGCCGGTGCCCCCGAGAAGTCCTCGGTGCAGCGCCAGATCGAGGCCAACGAGCAGTTGACCGCGCAATCCACGGCGGACGTGAAGCCTTCCAGCGTGCCCGACCCCGCCCAGACCTCCGGGTCGTCCGACCCGGCCTCCACGCTCCCGGCGACCGGGCCGTCCGGCACGCCGGGGTCCGCGTCACCGGATCCCTCGCGCTCGCCCGACGCGACCTCGGGCGACAAGGAGGGGCCCAACGGCAAGCAGGGTCAGGAGGGGCGAAACCCCTCGGGCTCCGAGGGCAAGGAATCGGAGGGCCACGACAGGAAGCCGGCCCACCGGTTCCGGATGCCGACGGGTGACGAGATCACGGCCTTCGGTGACTCGCTGATCGTGACGAGCGCGACCGGTCTGGCCGACCGGTTCCCCGGCATCATGATGGACGCCAAGTCCAACCGGCAGTGGCCGGACGGGCTGGCAGCGGTGCGAGCCCGCCTCGCGGAGGGGACCGTCCGCCGTGCCGTCGTCATCGACTTCGGGACCAACGGCGGCATCGCCGACCGGCAGACCGTCTACGACACCCTCGACGCGCTCGGCCCGGACCGGATGATCGTCCTGGTGAACCTCTACGGCGTGAGCGACTGGATCCCGGACGCCAACCAGGCGCTCGAGGAGATCACCAGCGGCTACCCGAACGTCATCATCGCCGACTGGCACTCGACCATCTCGAAGCATCCGGACATGCTGCAGTCGGATCACGTGCACCCCGGCATCGAGGGCGCCAACCTCTACGCGGACATGGTCAAGGACGCCTTCCGGCAGCTGGCCCAGCGCTCTGCCGGGGCCCGCTGAC
>CAYRLV010000026.1:0-20356 GCA_964425155.1 uncultured Ornithinicoccus sp.
CTGTTGCGTCAGTGCGCATGGGGTCTGCCTCCTTTGTCGATCGGTTGTCGTGGGGTTGTTGCCCCTCCATGGTATGTGGTACAACAACCCACTAAGCACCCGAATTGCCCCGGCACAGAGTGACTTTCGCCACATCGGGCCGATCAGATGAGCCGGTGGTGCTGGAGGACGCGGAACGCGACCAGCCCCGGGAAGATCGGGAGCCAGAAGGTCAGCAGCCGAGAGGTCAACACGGCGGCCACGGCCTCCCCGGACGGCACCCCCACAGCCGTGAGCCCACCCACCACCGCAGCCTCCACGGCGCCGAGTCCGCCGGGCGTCGGGGCGGCCTGTCCCAACGTCGCTCCGACGATGTAGACGGCCAGCACCGCCAGCACCGAGAAGTCCGTCGTGAAGGCACGCAACGTCGTGACCAGGCCGAGTGCCTGCAGCACGAGGAAGGCGGCCGAACCGCCGAACAGCTCGGTCGCGCGCACCGGATGCCGCAGAGCCGGGGTCAGCTCGCGCGCGAGAGCCCGAGCACCGTGGACCGCCCGGCGCAGCAGGCGGCGCCAACCCCACCGGGACGCCACGCCGGCTGCCAGGGCGACCAGCGCGACACCGATTCCGACCATGATCCAGGGGTTGGGCAGGTCGGGCGACCCGATCGGCACCGCGGCACCGATGACGAGGACCCCCAGACCGGTGAACACCGCGATCACCACACCGTGCACGGCACGGTTGAGGACGAGGACGGCCACCGCCCGCGCCCGCGGCTGGCCGAGCCGCTCCAGGTAGCTGAGGTTGATCGCGTAGAAGCCCACGCCTGCAGCCGTCGTCCGCCCCGTGAACGCCGCGGCCAGTTGCACCGCGGTGGTCCGCCAGAACGGCAACGGCGTGGGGCTGGAGCCCACCACGCTCAGCGAGGCGGCCAGGATCGACGCCAAGCCCGTGGCGGTCGCCACGACCAGCCAGGGCCACTGTGCCTGCCGGACGAGTTCGAGCACCCGTGGGACGCTGGCCACCTGGGGCAGCAGGAGGTAGACCGCGAGTCCCCCGGCGATGAGCATCAGGAGCGTCGTCGGACGCACCGGCCAGCGAAACCCCGGGACCTCCGCATCGATCCGCTCCGCCAGCGACTCGCGCAGGTCGGCGAGGAGCACCCCTTCCTCGCGCAACTGTCGGCGAGTCTTCCGGCGCAGCGCCAGCGGCTGCAGGCACGGCAGCATTCGCTCCAACTGGGCTCGCTCCAGGCACCGATCAGCCGACTCGACGGCGCGTCCGACGCCGACCACCGACGCGATCAGGACCAGGGTGTCGGCCAGGTCCTGGGGGCGTCCGGCAGAGGGCCCGCCCACCCTGCTGAAGGCGAAGTCGGTGATCCTCGGACGACCGTCCGCGTCGACCAGGATCGTGTCCGCTCGCAGGTCGTGGTGGGCGATCTGGCGCGCCGTGAGCGTGCCCACGTTCGCCCAGAGCTCCTGGAGCAACTCGTCCTCCACCTCCCCCGGGGCGAAGGTGGACAGCAGCCGGCCGGGCACGCGGCGGGTCACCAAGAAGGGCAGGCCGTGGTCGAGCTCGCCGGCGAGCAGGACCGGCACCGTGCCGATGCCTGCTCGTTGGGCCAGCAGATTGACGTAGGCCTCGTGCTCCACCTCGTGCCGCGGGGTCGACAGCGAGGGTTCGTAGTCCGCCTCCAGGGAGGCGAGGGCCCGCCGCAACCGGTAGGTCGGTCCGGCCACCCGGTGCAGCCGGCGCACCACCTTGACCCGCAGTTGTTCCCCGTCCTCGGTCACGACGTCGTACTCGAGCGGATGCCACCAGGTCGCCGGGAGCGGGGCGATGGTCGACACCCGGATGCCCCCGCGGGCCAGCGCCACCCGAACACCCTGCCAGGTGGTCCGCCGCCCGGGCGCCCCGAGCATCAGGTGCACGAGGGTGCCGCAGCCCCACCCCAGCACCGCACCCCCGAACACGCCCACGGGCAGGTGGTGTCCGAGCACGTCCTGGGCCACCGCCACGAGGACGACGCCCAACCAGCCGAGGCGCGCGACCGGGCGGCGCAGGTAGGGTGTCGCGACGGTGACCAGTGCCGCGGCCACCGCCGTCTCGGGTGCCGGAAAGGCGAAGGAGCCGCCAGGGGGAGCGTGGGTCATGGTGGCCAGCTCGCCCGGGGTGAGCGGCCGAGGCCCGGTCAGCCAGGCCAGGACGAGCGCCAGGACCCAGGCCAGGACGGACGCACTGGTGAGGGACAGGGCCATCCGGATCCGGCCGCCATACAGGGCGATCCCGGTGGTGATGACGATTCCCGGCCAGGACCCCGCCATGGCCACGACCCGCCAGGTCCCCGCCAGCCAGTCCGGCAGCCGCTGCACCTCCGTGAAGATGGACAGCTCCACCGGGTTGATCCCTGGGGTCCGGGAGAACACCACGCAAGCCAGCACCACGGCGGCCGCCACCAGCAGACGCACCAGATCGGCCGGGTGCCGCCCGATCGACAGGCGCAGGCGGGCGTACCTCCCGGGGCGCACCGGCGCCGCGGGCCGCGGTTCGGACCGCTCGTTCACCACGCTTGCGATGCTGCTCCCCTCGGCCGGATACCTCAACCGGGGGTGCCAGACGCGGGCGACGCGGAGGCTCGCGTGAGGCCGCGTCAGTCGTTTTCCGGGTCGGCGTCCGCCAGACCCTCGGTCAGGGTGGCGATCAACCGCGGCCGCAGCTCGCGCGCCGTGATCACGGCATCCACCGAGCCGACGTCCACGGCACGCCGGATGCTGTGCACGCTGTCGAACTCGGCTGCGACCTCGCCCAGCTTCTCCGCCCGCACCGCACCGCGCAGGTCCACGAGTTCGGTGGCCAGCGCGGCCTTCTCGGCGTCCGCGGCGTCGGCCATCCGGCGCTCGAGCTCGTGCACCCGGGGGTCCGCCGCGGTCCGCCGGTCGACGTCCCGGGAGAAGACGACTGCGGCAGCAGGGGCCCCGCCGATGACCGAGGCGAACGATCCGTCGACGGCCAGCACCGTCATCCGCGGGTTGAGCGCCTTGGAGAAGACGACGAATGCGCCCCCGTGGTAGCGGGAGACGACGCAGAACACGATGGGCCCGTCGAAGTTGACGATGGCCCGACCGATCTCGGCGCCGTACTCCAGTTGCAGGTTCCTCAGCGAGTCGGGCGAGCCGTCGAAGCCGGAGAGGTTGGCCAACACGACCACGGGCCGGCTCCCACTGGCCGCGTTGATCGCCCGCGCGACCTTCTTCGACGACCGCGGGAACAAGGTGCCGGCCGTGTAGGTGTCCGGGCCGTCCGTGGGCGGAAAGCCCCGTCGGGGAACGGATCTCGACTCCATCCCGATCAGGCAGACCGGCCATCCGCCCAGGTGGACGTCCTGCACGACCGCGGTGTCGGCGTCGGCCATCCCGGCCCAGCGCTCCAGGACCGGCAGGTCCTGGTCGGAGACCGCGCGCATCAGGGTGCGGATGTCGAAGGCCTTCTTCCGGTCCGGGTTGGCCGTCTCGGAGAAGATCTCGCCGACGGTGGTGAAGTCGCTGTCCGGCACGTCGTGCGGGAAGTCGGAGACGTCGCGGTCCACCGCGTCGGCGGTCGACACCCGGCGCACCCGCCCCTCGGCCGGGTCCACGTAACTGTGGTCGTAGTGGGACATCAGGATGTCGAGCGCCCCGGCGAGGTTGGGCGCCCAGTACTGCGCCTCGCCGTTGGGCCCCATCACGCGGTCGTAGCCGCCGATGCCGAAGTTGTCCTCGGCCGAGACACCACCGGAGAAGTCCAGCGACTGCTTGCCGGTGAGCACCATGGCGCTGTCCGGGGTCATGACCAAGATGCCCTTGGTGTGCATGAGCATGGTCGCCTCGGCGTTCCAGTAGGGCTGGGCACCCACGTTGATGCCGGCCACGACCACGTTGATCTCCCCACCGGCCTGCGTGAACAGCACGATCCGGCGCAGCGCCCGGGCCACCCAGTCCATGTTCTCGGTGCCCGAGTCCATCGAGATGCGGGCCCCGGCGGACAGCGCGAACCACTCGACCGGCACGCCCCGTAACTGGGCCAGGTCGATGGCCGCGATGATCCGCGCGCACTCCGGCTCGGACACCGAGCCGAGGGACTTGGTCGGATCGCCGAGGAGCACGACCCGGGTCAGACCCTCCGGATGGTGCTCGGTGGGCGTCGACGCCACGCCCACCACGATCCCAGCCTTGTTGAGGCCGGCGGGCCGCTCCACCGGCACCAGGTCCCCATGGTCGTCGAGATCGTGCTCGACGAACGATCCGCCACGGCCGGCCACCATCCCGGCCAGCTCGTAGGGGTACACCGTGCCCCGACGGCGGGCCCGCAGCACCTTCTGGTCGTAGTCGTCCACCGGTCTGAGCAGCTCACTGGGAGCGCGCTGCAGTTTCGCCACCACACCGGCGCCGGGCTCGTAGGTGAACCGGACCGCCACGGGACGCTCGCGCCCGTCCGGCTCGGCGATACGGCCCTGCGCGAGCACCTCACTGATACCGGCCCCGACCGTGAGCGGTGCGATGGTGCGCTGCAAGGCGCCGACCTCGTCGAGGCCGGCGTCCACGGTGGGCCAGATGTGCAGCCAGACGTGGTTCATGTCCAGCCGCGAGCCGGCCGCGCCGCGCTCGGTCCGCACCCGGCGGATGGCCTCGAGGCAGGCGGCGATGGCACGCTCACCGTGCGGGACGGAGGTCACCTCGCCCTCGGCGTTGCGGGTGACCGCGAACTGGCGGACCTGGGCCAACGCCACCAGCCGCTCGTCCGCGGCGTTCTCCACCGCCACGCAGTGGTAGAGCAGGACGTCCTCCGGAGCCTCGAGCCTGGTCACCGTGAAGTTGCGCAGCCGCCAGAGGTTCAACCGGCGCCCGACCATGGGATGGACGCCCCGCACCAGGTCGTCCTCCACCAGACCCTCGGGCGAGGGGCGGAAGGTGAAGTAGTTGACCGGTCGCCCCTCTCCCGGACACACCGCGATCGCGATGCGCCGCAACACTTCCGGGAGCGGCCCGTCGGAGAGCAGCTGCCGGAGGCGGTCACTGATCTCCTGAGCCGACTCGGGTGCATCCGACCAGGTGAGGTAGAGGTCGGCCGCACCGGCGACGCCGTCGGCCACGGTCTCGAACTCCTCCGCCACGACTCCGAGCAGACCGTCGTCGCCCAACTCGTCGACGGTCCCGACCGTGGTCACCACCCTCGTGGGGCGGTGGTCGACGGTGTAGTCGCCGGTGACCACCGGTCGACCTTGCACGTCGAAGACCCGCAGATCGTGCAACTGGTGCTCGAGGTAGTGCCGGCGGACCAGCACCTCCAGCATCGGCTCGGGTGAGGCGTAGTGCCCGTCCCGGATGCGGTCGGCCAGGAACTGCACGAGTTGCTCCGGTATCGCCGCGAGAGCGTCGATGCGGGCGGCTCGGTCGGGTGAGTCGGGCAGGGCGGCCAAGGCGTCGAGTTCGTCGGGCACCCCGGTGAGCACGCTGGTGCGCGCCGCGTCCATCTCCGGCTGGTCGAACCAGCGGAACCGGACGCTCCGGGCCAGATCTCCCACCACGGGGTGCCGCAGTTGGGTGGCGGCCACGAGCCGGTCGAGCACCTCGCGCACCTGGTCCTCGGCCGCGGCCGGCGGGGGGTCGGTGATCCACGCCTGCAGCAGCCGCACCACCACGACGACGTCGGCGGCGCTGCGTTGCTGGGCAAGGAAGATCCGGAAGACCGCCTCCTCGAGCTCCGGGGTCCGTTCGAGGTCCGCCACGTCGTAGTGGGCCAGCACGCGCTGGAGGCGCTCGCGGAAGGTGTCGGGCAGCCGGCCGCGATCGACGTCCAGACTCTGCAGGTAGGTGTGGAAGTGCTCGCGGGGGCTGTGGACCTGGGTGTCCGCGCGTGCCTCGTCACCGGCCGGCTTGGCGCGCATCAGCTCGCTGAGGTCGGCGAAGACCGACAACACCTGCAACTCCTCGCGGATCGGCGGCCTTCCCTCGGCCTGCAGCACCGCGCGGTCGGCGAGGTAGCTGTCCAAGGTCCGGATCTGCGCCTCGGGGTCCACGTCGAAGCCGAGCAGCATGCTGCGCAGGTCCTCGAGGGCGCGCGCCGCCCGGTCCGTCGCCGACTGCTCTGCCTGGGGGCCGGGGATCATCAGGTCGATGCCGGTCCCAGCCGCCTCGGAACCCGTCTCCTCCGCCTCCTGAGCGGTGGCCTCGAGCCGGAGCAGTGGAGCGCCGGACTCGACCTGGCTGCCCGCGGCGACGTGCAGGGCGCGCACCCGGCCCGGGAAGGGTGCCTGCAGCACCGTCTCCATCTTCATGCTCTCGAGCACCAGGACGGGCACGCCCGCCTCGACCTCGGCGCCCACCTCGACCGGCGTGGCGACGACCAGGGCGGGCGCGGGCGCTCGCAGGACACCGCCTTCGTCCCGGCTGATCCGGTGCGTGACCCCGTCGACCTCGACCAGGTGCACGGGGCCGTGGGTCGCCGTGACCAGCCGGTACCGCTGGCCGGCGACGGTGAGCCGACTGGAGAACGCGTCCAGCCGTTCCTGCTCGGCGTCGACGACGACGGCCTCGCCGTCGTCCCCGATGGCCACCCGGAACCGGTCGGGTCCGATGCGCGCCACGGTCACCCGGTAGCCGGTGCCCCGCAGCTTCAGCTCGATCACCCGGCCCATCTCGTGCTGGGCCTGCGGCCGGCCCCCGTGCGCCGTCTCCAGCAGCCGGGCACGTTCGACCTGCTCCTCGTCCTCGTAGCCCTGGATCGCGGCGGCCGCCAGGGCCACCCCGGAGTGCCGGTGGTCGACCAGGCGACCTGCTGCCCGGACCCGGTCGATCCAGCCGGTGTCGGCCGTGCCGTCGACGACCTCCGGCTGGGACAACAGGTCGAGCAGGAAGCTCTTGTTCGTGGCGCCGCCGTCGATGACCACGGTGGTCTCCTGGAGCGCACGACGGAGGCGGGCCAGGGCCTCCTCCCGGGTGCGGCCGTGGGCGATGATCTTGGCGATCATCGAGTCGAAGTCGGCCGGGATGGTGTCCCCCTCGCTGACCCCCGTGTCGACCCGGATGCCCGGCCCGGCCGGCAACCGCAGCAGCGAGATCCCCCCTGGTGCCGGCGCGAAGTCCCGGTCGGGATCCTCGGCGTTGAGTCGTGCCTCGACGGCGTGACCCGACTCCACCGGCATGGCCCCCTCCAGCCGGCCGCCGGAGGCGACGTGCAGCTGCCCCTTGACCAGGTCGAAGCCGGTCGTGGCCTCGGTGATCGGGTGCTCGACCTGCAGCCGGGTGTTGACCTCGAGGAAGGCGAAGAACCGCTCCCCGGGGTGGTAGAGGAACTCGACGGTGCACGCCCCCCGGTAGCCCACGGCGAGAGCCAGCCGTTCGGCCGACGCCTTGAGCTCCGCGGTCTGCTCGGCGGTCAGCACGGGGGAGGCGGACTCCTCGATCACCTTCTGGTTGCGCCGTTGCACGGAGCAGTCCCGGACCCCGAGCGCCCAGGCCGTGCCCTGACCGTCGGCGATCACCTGCACCTCGACGTGCCGGGCACCCGTCACGAGCCGCTCGAGGAAGACGACTCCGCTGCCGAACGAACGGGCCGCCTCCTCGCTGGTGCGCGCGAAGGCTTCGCGGAGCGCGTCGTCGTCGGACACGACCCGGATGCCACGTCCCCCACCGCCGGCGGTGGCCTTGAGCATCAACGGGTAGCCGATCGCCTGCCCGGCAGCGAGGGCGGCGTCGAGGTCCGCCACCGGACCCCGGCTCCAGGGCGCGACCGGCACGCCCACCTCCTCGGCGAGGAGCTTGGATCCGATCTTGTCGCCGAGCCGGCGCATCGCCTCGGCGCTGGGGCCGACGAAGGTGACCCCGATCCGTTCGCACAGCTCGGCGAACGCCGGGTCCTCGGCGACGAAGCCCCACCCCACCCATGCGGCGTCCGCGCCGCTCTCTCGCAGGGCCCGCTCGAGCACCTCGAGGTCGAGGTACGGGCGGTCCGCCGCCGGGCCGAGGGGGTAGGCGAGGTCGGCCTCCCGCACGAACGTCGCGTGCCGCTCGGCATCCGTGTAGAGCGCCACCGTCTCCACCGGCCGGCCGGTCGCGTCCCGGAGGTCACGAGCCGCGTGGATCAGCCGCATGGCGGACTCGCCCCGGTTGACGATGGCGACACGGGTGAACATCGACCAGCCTCCTGAAAGACACCTGCTCCGCGTGGGGTGACGACCGAACGTCACCGAGCAGGTACACCTTTCCAGCAGTGCCCGCCTACCGTCGAGTACACCACGCGTGCGCGGTCCGCCGTGTTCGTGAGCCGACGTGCTGGGTGACGCGTCCAGCGCCAGTTCGCCGGCGGCCGGCCGGACCGGGCCGGGCGGTCAGTCGTCCAGCAGCCCGCGCCGTCGCGCCACCGCGACCGCCTCGGTGCGGCCGGCCACCCCGAGCTTGCCGAGGATGTTGGAGACGTGGACGCTGACCGTCTTGGTGCTGATGTAGAGCTGGGTGCCCACCTCGCGGTTGCTCCGGCCCTGGGCGACGAGCGCGAGCACCTCGCGTTCGCGAGCCGTCAAGGTGGTCTCGAGGCCCTCGCCGGGCCGCCGGCGCCCGGGACCCGAACCCTGCGCCCGGACCTCCCCCAGCAACGAGGCGGACCCGAGCTCGCGCGCCGCGTCCCGGGCGAGCCGCACGGTCTCGCGGGCTCCGGCCTGGTCTCCCGTGGCCCGCAGCGCGGCCCCGAGTCGAGCACGCGACCTGGCCCGCTCGAAGACGTGCGGGTAGGCCTCGAAGGCGGCGACGCTCGCCTGCCAGGCGGACACGAGCTCGTCGGCCTCCGGGGGTTCGACCCCCGTGAGGTGCCGCAGCCGCAGGTGCTCAGCGCGCGCCCGCGCCTCCCAGGCCAGGGACTCCAGGCCCCGCTGGCGCCGGTTGGTGTCGGCCTTGCTGGCGGCCCGCTCCATGGCCGCGAGCAACTCGTCGCCCCGGGCGACGAGCGCGGCCCGTGCGTCACGCCCGGCCTGGGCTGCCTCGTGGCACAGCTGCCCGAGCAGCAGCGCCGACAACCGGATGCGGGCCTGGAAGTTGGGGTGCTGCCACAGCCGTCCCACCGTGTCGACCACGGCATCGTGGACCTGGATCGCCGCCTCGACGTCGTCCGCGGCCCCGTGTGCCTCGATCGCCGCGCCGCCGCTGATGATGGCGATCATGCCGTCCTCGCACCACAGGCCGCGAACGTCGGAGAGGTGGTCGAGCGCGTCACCGTCACCCCGGGCGGCCTTGACGACCATGGCGACGGAGCGCAGCGCGGCTTCGGCCAGGGGCGGCGGTGCCTCGCCGGACAGGTCCACGGCGCGCAGCGCCCCCTCCCAGTCACCGACCTCGTAGGCCACCAGGCCCCACATCACCCGGGCGTCCAGACCATAGGGAGCCCACGGCCGGCCGAGGTCGCGCGCCCGGTCGGAGCCGCGCCGGAACGCCTCGAGCGCCCCGTCGAGCTGGCCCTGCTGGTAGTAGACGCCGCCGAGGTGGTGCAGGGCACGCAACTCGGCCGCGTCGCCCCGCTCGTGCGCCTCCGAGATCACCCGTTGCAGCGCCAGCCGGGATGCCTCGGCATCGCCGCCACGGTCCTGGATCCGGGCCAGCTGGGTCGTGGCGTCGGCGGCGATGTCGCGCAGGCCGAGGCGGTCGGCGAGCTCGCGGGCCTCCTCCGCCCAGCGCGAGGCCTCCTCGTCACGTTGCAGGTCGGCCAGCGCCTGGGCGTGCACCGACGCGGCCCGGGCCCGCAGCGCGGTCTCGGGCTCCGCGGGCACCAGTTGCACCGCCTCGGTGGTCCAGCCCAGCACCTGGTCGTTGCCGTCGCTGAGCAGTGCCGCGCTGGCCAGGGCCATCAGCAAGGTGGCCCGGTCCTGCGGGCCGATGGCCTCGCCGCCGTCGTTGAGCCGCTCCTGGACCAGCGCGATGGCTTTGTTCGTGTGGCCCGCGGCCAAGGCCGCAGCGCTGGCCTTGGCCGTCAGGTCCACGACGTCGACGTCCACGCCGAGGGAGCCGCTGTCGGTGGCCAGCTCGAGGGCGAACTCGTACTGGTAGAGCGCCCCTTCGGGACCTCCCACCGACACCGCCTCGTCCCCGGCCCGGATGCTGGCGCGCAGCGCGGTGGCTCGGTCGTGGGACGCGCGCGCGTGCCGCGCCAGTTCGGCCGCGGCCCCCTTGGTCCGTGACTCCGACAGGGCTCGCACGTAGGCGGCGTGGGCACGGACCCGCTCACCCGGCAGCAGGTCGTCGTAGATCGCCTCCCGCAGGAGCGCGTGCCGCAGTGCGTAGCCGTCGTCACCCACCCGGATCAGGACGTTGCCCTCCAGTGCCTGCCGGACCGCGGCGTCGAACGCGGCCGGCTCGAGGCCGGACACCTGGGCCAGCACCCCGTGGCTCACCCGGCGGCCCGCCACCGAGGCCAGCCGCACGACGCCCCGTGCCTCGTCGTCGAGGTGGTCCAGGCGCACCAGCAGCAGCCCCGCCAGGTCGGGTGGCACCGCCTTGTCGCCCGCCGCGCTGGCGATCACCAGCTCCTCGGCGAACAACGCGTTGCCCTCGGCACGCCGCACCAGGTCGAGCACCTCGGCCTCACGGAACCGACCGGGTCGCAGGCCGCGCACCAGCTGGCCGACGGAGTCGTCGGCCAGGCGCCCGAGCTCGAACCGGGTGACGGAGGGCAGCCGGGTCCACTGGGTCAGCGCAGGACGGAGCGGGTGACGACGGTGAAGGTCCTCGGAGCGGTAGCTCACGATCAGCGAGAGACCCCCCGCCGGAGCGCGGGTCATCAAGAAGGTGAGGAGGTCACGAGTCGACTGGTCGGCCCAGTGGACGTCCTCGACCACGAGCAGCAGCGGCTGGCTCGCCGCCAGCTGCCCCACCGTGGCGAGCACGGCCTCGAAGAGCTCCACCCGGTCCACGGCGGTGGCGGCGTCGTGGGTGGCCCCGGTCGATCCGCCCCGGCCCGGCAGCAGGCGCAGCAGCGGAGGGTGCTGCTCCACCGCGGTGGTGACCAGCCCGGGGGCATCCGCATCCAGGCCGGCGAAGGCCTCGATGAACGGCAGGTGAGGCAGGGCGGTGCCGCCCAGGTCGAGACAGTGCCCGATGGCCGTGCGCCATCCGGCCTCACCGGCCCGGTCCTGCATCGCTGCCAGCAGCCGCGACTTGCCGATGCCCGCGTCGCCCGACACCAGCACCGCGCGGAACCCGCCGCCCGGGTTGCCCAGGTCCAGGATCCGCCCCAGGTCGGCCAGCTCGGCATGCCGACCGACGAGAGGGCTGGGAGACGACGTCACGGCAGTCACCCGCCCATCATCCCCGATGGCGCTGACATCATGCTGGCGTGCGCGCCGTGCTGTTCGAGTCGTTCGGAGGCCACCCCGAGGTTCGCGAGGTGACCGACCCCGCTCCTCCGCCGGGTGGTGTGGTGGTCCACGTCGAGGCGACCGGGTTGTGCCGCAGCGATTGGCACGGCTGGCAGGGCCACGACCCCGACATCGTGCTCCCCCACGTGCCCGGGCACGAGCTGGCCGGCACCATCGCAGCGGTCGGGCCGCAGGTGCGCGAGTGGCGGCCCGGGCAGCGGGTGACCGTGCCGTTCGTCTGCGCGTGCGGTCGTTGCCCCACGTGCCGCCGCGGCGACGGACAGGTCTGTCCGCACCAGACGCAGCCGGGCTTCACGCACTGGGGCTCCTTCGCCGAGCTGGTGGCGATCCACGACGCCGACGTCAACCTGGTGGCCCTGCCCGACTCGCTCGACGCCGGGGTGGCGGCGGTGCTCGGCTGCCGATACGCCACGGCCTTCCGGGCCGTCGTGCACCAGGGAGGGGTGCGCGCGGGACAGTGGGTGGCCGTGATGGGGTGCGGCGGGTTGGGGCTCGCGGCGGTGCAGGTCGCGGCGGCGGCCGGCGCCCGGGTGATCGCGGTCGACGTGTCCGCGGCGGCGCTCGGCCTGGCCGCCGAGCTCGGCGCGGAGCAGACCCTCGATTCCGGCGGTCGCAGCCCCGACCAGGTGGGCGAGATCGTGGTGGCGGCCACGGCCGGCGCCGGAGCCGACGTGGCCCTCGACACGGCCGGTAGTCCGCAGGCCTGCGCCGCCTCGATCCTCTCGCTGCGTCGCCGCGGCCGGCACGTCCAGGTGGGGCTGCTCCCGGGCGCCACCGGCCATCCCCCGGTGCCCATGGACCGGGTGATCGGGCACGAGATCGAGGTCCGCGGCAGCCACGGTATGCCGGCCCGCGACTACCCGGCGCTGCTCGCCCTCGTCGCAGGCGGGCGACTGCAGCCGGAGCGGCTGGTCACCGGCGAGCTGGACCTGGCGGGCGCCGCCGCTGCGCTCGCGGCCTGGCCCGCCGGTCCGGGCCTGCGGATCATTCGTCCCTGAGCGCGGACGCCCGCCAGTCGGGCGGCTCGGCCGCCGTGAGCGCCGGATCGTCGACCGCGAAGGTGCGCACCGGACCGGGCGGGGTGTCCGGCCCCTCGAAGCGCACCGTCACCCGGCCCGCGCCACTCCCCCACACCCAGCCCGCACCGTGACGCGTGTGTCGCACGTCCTGCCCGGTCCGCCAGCTCGTCACCCTGCCCGCGCTCCTGCCCGACGCCCGGCCGGCGTCGTCGTTCGGGGTGGGGCGCGCCGGTTCCTCCTCCGGGTCCACCGGCTCCGGCACCGCCGCCGTCCCGGGCGGCGGCGCCGTGGCATCGGTGCCGGCTGCCACCGGCGTGACCGCGACGGTCGACGCGTCTGCGTCGGTGTCCGCCGGGTCGTCGGTCCAGCGCAGCTCGTCCTGCGCGTGGTCCGCGAGCCCGGACACGCCGACGCCGAGCAGCCGGAGGCCACCGGTGGTGTCGAGGCCGCGCAGCAGGCGCCCGGCCACGTCGAGGACCGTCGCGGGGTCGGCGGTCGCGTGACCGAGGGTGGACGACCGGGTCACCGTCGAGAAGTCGTGGTGTCGCGCCTTGATCGTGATGGTGCGGGCGAACAGCCCCGACTCCACCAGGCGCTCGGTCACCCGCGTCGCGAGTCGCCGCAGCTCCTCGTGCAGCGTCCCGTCGTCGGCCACGTCGACGTCGAAGGTCTCCTCCGCCGAAACGCTCTTGGCCTCACGCTCGGTCACCACGGGGCGGTCGTCGATCGCCCGGGCGAGCTGGTGGAGCGCGGTGCCGTGAGCCTGGCCGAGAATGCTCACCAGGTCGGCGCGGGCGACCCGCGCGAGGTCGGCCACGGTCTGCACGCCGAAGGTCCGTAGCCGTTCGGCGGTCGCCGGCCCGACACCGCCGATCACCGTGACCGGCAACGGATGCAGGACCTCGAGCTCGCGCCCCGGCGGCACCACCGTGAGGCCGGCCGGCTTGCGCAGCTCGGACCCGATCTTGGCCATCAGCTTGGACGACGCGATGCCTGCGGACGCCGTGAGACCACCGGTGCGCTCGCGGATGCCGTCCAGCAGCCGCCGACCCACCGCGGTGACCCCGTCCACCGACAGGTCGACCCCACCGGCGGCCAGGTCGACGTAGGCCTCGTCGATCGAGACCTGCTCGACCACCGGGGACAGCTCGGCGAGCAGCTGCATCACCACCGCCGAGCTCTTCCGGTAGGCCGGGAACCGACCGGACAGGAAGGCCGTGCCGGCCGGGCACCGACGCCGGGCCTCCGCGGTCGGCATCGCCGACCGCGCGCCATACTGCCTGGCCTCGTAGGAGGCGGTCGCCACCACGCCGCGCCCACCGATGCCCCCGACGATGACCGGACGCCCGCGCAGCGACGGCTTGTCGCGTTGCTCCACGGCCGCGAAGAACGCGTCCAGGTCGAGGTGCAGGATGCTCGCCTCGGAACGCACGGTGCGACGCTACCCGGCGGCCGGGTCATCCACACGACGTCCTGCGGTGTGGTCGCCCGAGCAGCGCCCGCGCAGGACGCCGTGGCCGGGTCATCGGGAGACAGGCGGGGTCACGGGCCGCCGGCGTCGATCAGCAGTCCGCCCCCCGGCACCGCGGCCACCGGGCCGAGCACCGACGGTGCCACCGCACGCGTCAGGGACCGGCGCAGGCCGGGGGCACCGACGACCAGCGCGGTCTGCCCGGCAGGGGCCCACCAGCCGGCGCGGACCGGCGCGGTCGGGGCGCTCACCCGCCACCCCCCGTCGCGGCTCGCGGCGAGCACGAGCGGGGCCGTCGGGCCCTGCCAGCCGACGGCCACCAGCGTGGTCCGGGCGCCCGCAGCCCGGCCGGCCACGAGCCAGTCCCGCAGGGACGCGGTGGGAGCGCCGGAACCCACCGCGCCCGGCACGACCAGGGCGACGAGGTCGACGTTCGCGGCCACCGGCCGCGCCGTCCCGTCACGGCACAGGTCCCTGGTGCGGATCAGGTTGTGGCGTGGCAGCACCTGCTCCACGGTGCGCGGGCCGTCCGGCCAGTGCCGCACGAGCACCCAGTCACCGGGACAGGGCGCGCTGTCCGGGTCCGTCGCCAACCCGGCCAGGGCCCGGCCGCCGAGCGAGGCGCGGACGATGCCGTCCGCGCAGATGACGCCGAACACCCCGGCACCGACGCGCCCGGTGAGACGCCCGGGCAGCCCCCAGCCCGCATACGAGGCGGCGGTCCTGGCCCACTCGCGGCTCCACCCCAGCCACTCCAGCCCCACGGTGCCCGCCATGATGCGACGCTAGGGAGACAGCACGTGGGCGAGCAAACGGATTTGCCGGTGCAGGGAGCCGCAGCGCGGTCCGGCTCGTCGTAGCGACACCTGTCGGCGACTGTCGGCAGCGGAGAACACGTGTGAGGATCGAGCATGCACCAGGCCCCGGCGAACACCGCCGACGGAACCGGCCGTCCCGACGCGGCAGGCGGCGCGGGCCCGGGCGCGGGCGACCACCTCCGGACCGGCGGAGGGGGCCCCGGCCCACGCATCACCGACCGCGAACTCGCGCGGGCCACCGAGGTCCTCGACGACGTCACCCGGGTCTGGTCGCGCACGGTGGTCGGGCAACAGCACCTGCGGGCGAGCCTGCTGGTGACCCTGATGACCCGCGGGCACATCCTGCTCGAGAGCGTCCCCGGGCTGGCGAAGACGACCGCCGCGTCGACCCTCGCCCAGGCGGTCCGCGCCAGCTTCAGCCGGGTGCAGTGCACGCCGGATCTGTTGCCGAGCGACATCATCGGCACCCAGGTCTTCGACGCCCGGACCGGCAGCTTCACCACCCAGCTCGGTCCGGTGCACGCCAACTTCGTCCTGCTCGACGAGATCAACCGGTCGAGCGCCAAGACGCAGAGCGCGATGCTCGAGGCGATGCAGGAGCGGCAGACCAGCATCGGCGGCGTCATGCACCGGGTCCCCGACCCGTTCATGGTGCTCGCGACCCAGAACCCGATCGAGGAGGAGGGCACCTATGTCCTCGCGCACGCGCAGCTCGACCGGTTCATGCTCAAGGAGGTCATCCACTACCCGCACCCCGACGAGGAGCTCGAGGTCCTGCACCGGATCGACACGGGGGCGCTGGACGACCACGTGACCGTGTCCGGCGTGGTGGACACCGCCGAGGTGCGGTTCCTGCAGGACCTGACCGCGCGGGTCTACGTCGACCCGGCCATCAAGCGCTACATCGTGGCGATCATCGGCGCGACCAGGACGCCGGCCGCCGTGATCGACCCGGATCTCGCGAGGTACGTGGAGTTCGGGGCGAGCCCCCGCGGCACGATCGCGCTCCAGCAGGTGGCCCGGGCACTGGCCCTGCTGGACGGTCGCTCGTTCGTCGTGCCGGAGGACGTGCAGCATCTCAAGGACGCCGTGCTGCGGCACCGGCTGATCCTGGGCTTCGAGGCCATCGCCGACCGGGTGCCCCCGGAGCTGATCATCGACCGCATCTTCCGCGCCATCCCCACACCGTGAGGCGGCACCCGTGACCGCACTGCTCACCAAGGTCCGGCTGCGCATGGCGATCCATGCGCACCGGCCCGTCCGCGGTCTGCTCGAGGGTGGGTACGGCTCGGTCTTCAAGGGACGCAGTCTGGAATTCGACGACCTGCGCGCCTACGTGCCGGGCGACGACGTCAAGGACATCGACCAGCGGGCGACGGCGCGCACCGGTCGCCCCCTCATCCGGCGGTACGTCGCCCTGCGCAAGCACCACGTGCTGCTCGTCGTCGACACCGGACGCAGCATGGCCGCTCTGGGAGACCCCAGCACGAGCAAGCGAGACCTCGCCGTCCTGGTGGCCGGCGTCATGGGGCAGGTCGCGCAGCAGCACGGCGACCTGGTCGGTCTGGTGGCCGGCGACGCCGCGGGAGTCACCTTCCTGCCCGCCCGCGGCAGCAGCGCGCACCTGGAGGTGTTGCTGCGCCAGATCCACGACCGCATCCGGCTGGACGGCGCCGCGACGGACCTCGCCAGCGTCCTCGACCACGTCATCCGGATGGTGCGCCGACGGGCCCTGCTGGTCATCGTCTCCGACGATGTCCGGTTCACCCCGCAGCACGAGCGGCTGCTGCGGCGGCTCGTCGTCCAGCACGAGATCCTGCACGTCAGCGTCGGCGACCTGTCGCCGCTGGACCCGGACGCCCTCGACCGGGAGCTCTACGACGTCGACGGCGAGACCGACCTGCCCCGCTTCCTGCGGCACGACGAACAACTGCGCCAGGAGTCCTCCGCGGAGCGCACGGACCGCCACCGGCACAACGCGGCGGTCCTCACCCGACTGGGCATCGTGAGCGCCCACGTGACCCACGAACGCGAGGTCCTGCCGACCCTGCACCGGCTCCTCGAGAGGCAGCGTCGTGCCGGCCAGCGCTGACCCGTTTCCGCCGGTCGACTACTCCGCGCTGTGGCAGTGGCTGGGCGTCGCGGCCGTGGTCGCGGTGCTGGCCTGGTATGTCGCGCTGTGGTGGTGGACCCGGCCCCGGCCGGAGCGCCCCGCGACGCCCCTGTCCCTGCCCGACCTGCGCCACGAGTACCTCGACCGGATCGACGAGCTCGAGCGGGAGTCCAGCGCCGGCCTGCTCACCAGCCGTGAGCTGCACCAGCGGCTGAGTCTGCTCGTCCGCGAGTTCGTGCACGACCGGACCCGGCAGCGGACCCACACCATGACGCTCAGCGAGCTGCGCGCCTCCGGACCGGATCGGCTGTCGGAGCTGATCGAGCTCTACTACCCGGTCGAGTTCTCCCCGGCCGAGCACGGGGACGCCGTGCTCGCCGTCTCCCGCGCGCGGGAGGTGGTGGGCACGTGGTCCTGAAGAACGAGTGGATGCTGCTCGTATGGGGGGTGGTGCTGCTCACCGTCATCGTCGCCTTCGTCCTGGTGCGGCTGCACCGGTCCGGGGCGCGACGGCCCGGCGGGCGGCGGGCGCCCGTCGCGGGGACCGCGGCGTTGCGGCGATCGCCCCGCTACCGGGGGCTGGTGCGGCGCTACCGGCTGCTGCTCACCGCCACCCTCGCGTGCGCACTCGTCGTGCTGGCGGGGTCGGCGCTGCTCAGCGCCCGGGTCTCGGGCACGACGACCGAGGAACCGCACCGGGTCACCCGGGACATCATGTTGTGCCTGGACGTGTCCGGGTCGATGATCTCGGTGGACGCCGAGGTGATGGACAGCTTCGCCGAGCTCGTCGACGACCTCAAGGGTGAACGGATCGCGCTCACCATCTTCAACTCCAGCGCCCGCAGCGTCTTTCCCCTCACCGATGACTACGCCTTCATCAAGGAGCAGCTGCGGCAGGGGCGGGACGCGCTGGACCGGCGCGACTACACGTACGCGGTCGGCACGCTCTACGGCGACGGGAGTTCGCTGATCGGGGACGGCCTCACCTCGTGCCTCGAGCGTTTCGACCAGACCGGTGAGGAGCGGCCGCGGTCCGTGGTCTTCGCCACGGACAACGACCTGCGCGGCACCCCGATCGTCACGCTCCACGAGGCCACGGAGCTGGCGACCGCCAAGAAGATCCGGGTGTTCGCCCTCAGCCCGACCGGGCCGTTCACCGAGTCCGAGGACATCGAGCAGCTCGCCCGCGAGGTGGAGTCCACCGGGGGCAGGCAGTACGACGTGGAGGACGCCCGGGGCGTGGACGAGATCGTGTCCGCGATCCAGGAACAGGAGGCCAAACGAGTGCGGGCCAGCGCACCCCGCCTGATCGTCTTCGATCAGCCACGGGCCCTGGCCGTGACCGCCCTGCTCGGCGTGCTGGCCCTCTTCGGCCTCGCCTGGAGGCTGGAACGATGACCCTCGCTCCGGTGCTGCCCTGGTGGCTGCTGGCCCTCGTCGGCGGGCCGGCCCTCGGTGTCGCCATCGTCCTGGCGGTCCGCCACCGCTCCCGCGCGCTCGCCTGGTCCCGGCGCGGGCTGATGCTGGTGCTCGTGCTGCTCGTGTGCCTGCGGCCGGGGATCGCCGGAGCCGGTGAACAGGCTCCCGCCCGGTCCACCGACGTGGACGTCTTCTTCGTGGTCGACCGCACGATGAGCATGGCGGCCCAGGACTACGACGGAGGCAAGGAACGGCTGAGCGGGGTCCGGTCCGACGTCATGGCGTTGGCCCGTCAGTTGACCGGCGCACGATTCAGCGTGATCGAGTTCGGCCGGGGCGCACAGGTCGACCTCCCGCTCACCACCGACACCGCCGCCCTGCGCAGCACGATGGACGTCCTGCGTCAGGAGAGCGGTCACTACGCACGGGGCACCAGCATCGACCGGGCGCTGCCCGAGCTCGCGGACGCCCTGCAGCGGGCCAGGCAGACCCGCCCGGAGCGGGCCCGCCTCGTCTACTTCATCAGTGACGGCGAGCAGACCGTCGACGAGCAGCCCCGCTCCTTCGCGGGGCTGGCGCCCCACGTGACCGGTGGCGCCGTCCTCGGCTACGGCACCCCTGCGGGCGGGCGGATGCCTGATCCGGACGCCGGTGACCCGTCCGCCTACGTCACCGGCCCGGACGGACAGACTGCGTTGTCCCGCATCGACGAGGACAACCTGCAGCGGATCGCCCGCGAGCTGGGGGTGGACTACCACCACCGCACCGCTCCGGGAGGTCTGCACGTGGATCTCGGCCAGGTCACCGTGAGCGCGGCACCCGGTGGGGACGCCGCCCGCGTGTCGACGTTCGAGCTCTACTGGCTGCTGGCGATCGGCGTGGCGGCCCTCGCCCTGTGCGAGCTCTGGGGCCTCGGCCACCTCGCCGTGGCCTCCCGAAGGGTCCTGCCATGAGGAAACCCCACGACGCGAGCACCGGGATGACCGCCACCCACCGCCGTGGCCGCCGGCGCCGGCTGGTCCTCTGGTCGCTCCCGGTGGTGCTGCTGGTGCTGCTCGCCGCCGCCCGGCTGTTCAGCCTCTCGGTCATCAACGAGCACGGCCGTGACCAGTTCGCCGAGCAGCACTTCGAGGAGAGCGCCGAGACGTTCGCCTCGCTGCAGCGGGTCAATCTGGTCGAGCGCTACCTGCCGCACTTCAACCACGGCGATGCGTTGCTCGCGCAGGACAAGCTGGAGCCGGCCCGGAAGGAGTTCGAGCGGGCCCTCCGGCTCGCACCGACCGAACGTTCCTGCATGGTGCGGTACAACCTGGTGCGCACCATCGAGCTCCTCGGCGACCGCGCGCTGACCGAGTCGGGGCGCCCCGACGCCGTGGCACGGTGGCGCGAGGCGAAGTCGGTCATCGCGGACGGATCGTGCCCGCGCGATCACGTCAACGGCCCCGGCGACCGGCTCGCCGAGGCCGATCGCCGGCTGGACGAGAAACTCGAGCCACCCGAGTCGGATCCGCCGACCCCGCCACCGCCCTCGCCGCAACCGCAGCCCCAGCCCACCCCCAGTCCGTCGCCGAGCACACCGCAGGGACCGTCCGAGGAGCAGCGTCGCCAGCTCGAGGAACGCAACCAGCGCGGCGAGGGGCGGCACCGCGAGCAGCAGGAACAGGACGAGGACGACCAGTTCGGCAGCGAGCCGCAGGACCCGAACGCCAGGAACTGGTGACGCTCGCCCCGCCGGTGACCGGCCGTCATACGGCGATCCACGCCGCTGCGGCCCGGTGCCCGCGGCTACCGTCGGACGGGTGACCCTCGCCACGGCCGGCCTGCTGGTGCGGGCCAGCCACCCCCTGCCGAGCCTGGCCGTCACGGCGCTGACGGCCGTGTTCGCCGTCGGTGCGGGCCTGCCGCCGAGTCGCCTGGTCGTCCTGCTGGTCGCGGTGGTCTCGGGACAGCTGGTCATCGGCTGGACGAACGACCTGCTGGACGCCGGCCGGGACCGGGCGGCGGGACGGGCCGACAAGCCGGTAGCCACGGGCGCGCTGCCCGTGAGCACGGTGCGGACGGCGCTGGTGTCGGCGGCCGGCGTCACCGTGGTGGCCTCGCTCGCCTACGGGTGGCTGGCCGGTGCCGTCCACCTCG
>CAYRLV010000027.1:0-19922 GCA_964425155.1 uncultured Ornithinicoccus sp.
GGGACTGGGCGCGGCACCTCGGCGTGCCCAACGCGTATGCGGGCTCGGTGCCGGTGGCGAATGGCGAGACGGACAAGGCGGCGAGCGCGTTCGGCCAGGGCCGGACGCTGGCCTCGCCACTCTCGCTGGCCGTGATGACCGGGTCGGTCGCCCGCGGCTCGTTCGTGCCGCCCACCCTGATCACCTCGCCACCGGTGAAGGGCGCGAGCGACGACGAGGTGCCGCTTGACTCCCGGGTCGTCAAGCAGCTGCACGCGCTGATGCGCCAGGTCGTCACCGACGGCACCGCTCCCGTGCTCGCGGACGTCCCGGGCGCGCCGGTCTACGCCAAGACCGGCACCGCGGAGCACGACAGCTCGGGCCAGGACCCCACCTGCTGGCTCGTGGGCTGGCAGGGCAACATCGCGTTCGCGGTGCTGGTGGAGAAGGGCGTGAGCGGGGGCGACACCGCGGCACCGGTGGCCAAGGACTTCCTCACCGCCCTGCGGTGACTCGTGGACTCTTGCCGCAGCGACGACAGCGGCGACGACATGGCAGCAGCGACGACAGCGGCGACGATGGAGCGAAGCGACCCTGCCGCGGAGGAGCTGCGACAGAGAACGCTGTGTCATGATGCACGGTGCCGGGTCCGCGATCACGGGGATGTCCAGTGAGCACACACGAGGAGCACGCACACGACGGCAGGTACGCCGACCGCTCAGGGGTCGAGCGGCCGGAGCCGGTCGACGAGGTCGTCATCACCGCGGCCGACGTCGATCCGAGCACCCTGCCGCGACCGCAGGGTTATGCGGCACCGGCCGAGCGGCCCCGCGGCGCCGGCGCGTCGCTGATGATCTCCGGGATGTGCGTCGTGATGGCCGTGGTGCTCGCGTGGACCTGGTGGTCGCGGTTCGAGCAGCCCGACTCCTGGACGTCCGGACTGTTCCTCTGGTGCGCGGCCGCGGTCGTGCTGTTCGCGCTGGGGCTGGCCTTCTGGGCGCTGGACGGGGTGCGGCTGCTCGCGCCGATCGCGATCCTGATCGGCATCGGCATGTTCTGGACCACGTGCAGCGACATGCTGTCCACCTTCGCCGGAGCGGCGAGCGGGGACCTGCCGGACGGCATCATCACCTGGCGCACCACGCTGCTGTGGGCGCTGCAGCTGCTCGCCGGCGTCCTCTCGGTCGGTGGCGCCACGGTGGAGCTCGGCGGACCGGTCCGCCGCTGACCCGCCGGGCCGTCGCCGGGTATCGTCACTGTTCCGTCCCGTCGTGGAGGTGCCCATGACCACCTGTTCCGTCGCGGTCATCCAGGCCGGCTCCGCATTGTTCGACACCCCGCGCACGATGGACAAGGCCGTGCGTCTGGTCACCGAGGCCGCCGAACAGGGTGCTCAGGTGGTGGTGGCACCGGAGGCGTTCATAGGCGGCTATCCCAAGGGGCTCGACTTCGGGGTGCGCATGGGGATGCGGAGCGATGCCGGGCGGGACGAGTTCCGCCGCTACCACGACGGCGCGATCGACGTGCCGGGGCCGGAGGTCGCGCGGCTGGCCGAGTTGACCGGGCAGCTGTCCATCCACCTGGTCATCGGCGTCATCGAGCGCGACGGCGGCACGCTCTACTGCACCGCCCTGTTCCTCGGCCCGGACGGCTCGCTGCTCGGCAAGCACCGCAAGCTGATGCCGACGGCAGCCGAGCGGTTGATCTGGGGCACCGGGGACGGCTCGACGATGCCGGTCATCTCCACCGGCGAAGCCCGGCTGGGCGCCGCGACCTGCTGGGAGAACTACATGCCGCTCTTCCGGACGGCGATGTACGGCAAACGGGTCGACCTGTGGTGCGCGCCGACCGTGGACGAACGCGAGAGCTGGCAGGCCACCATGGCGCACATCGCGATGGAGGGGCGCTGCTTCGTGCTCAGCGCCTGCCAGTACCTGACCCGCGCGGACCTGCCCGCCGACGTGCACCCGGTGCAGGGGGACGATCCGGACAGCGTCCTCATCGCCGGCGGCTCGGTGATCGTCGGCCCACTGGGCACGGTCCTGGCCGGGCCGTTGCGTGACGGGGAGGGCATCCTGCGGGCCGAGCTCGACCTGGACGACCTGACCCGCGCCCGGTTCGACTTCGACGCCGTGGGGCACTATGCCCGGCCGGACGTCTTCGCCCTGCACGTCAACGAGGCGCGGCAGAGCGCCGTCGAGACCGCTCACTGAGCCACCATCGGCCGGCGCGGCCCCCTGGCCGACGGGCGGCTCGAGATCGCGCGGGCCCTCCCCGCGGGTGAGTTGCGCGAGTCAGAAGAGCGTGTAGCCGCCGTCGGCCACGAGCACGGTGCCGGTGGTGAACGACGAGGCGTCGCTCGCCAGGTAGAGCAGGCTCGGCGCGATCTCCTCGGGGGTGGCGTAGCGCTGCATCGGCGCGTCCAGGATCCACCGCTGCCGGAACTCCGGCCGGTCCACGTCGGCCATCTCGGTCTTGACGTAGCCGGGGGCCAGTGCGTTGACCCGGATGCCATGCGGTGCCCACTCCGCGGCCAGGCTCTTGGTCAGCTGGTGCACGGCGGCCTTGGACGCGTTGTAGGCCGGCTGCCACTGGGGCCGGTTGACGATCTGGGCCGAGATGCTGCCGACGTTGACGATGACCCCACGGCCGCGCGGGACCATCGCCCGCGCCGCCGTCGTGCTCATCCGCCACAGGGCGGTGACGTTGAGGTCGAGCACCCGGTGCCAGTCGTCGTCGGTGACCTCGAGCGCCGGGGCGTGCACACACGTCCCGGCGTTGTTCACCAGGACGTCGAGCGGGCCGAGGTCGCGTTCGGTGGACTCGACTGCCTGCTGCACTCCTGCGGGGTCGGTGATGTCGGCGCCCACCACGACGGCTCGCCGGCCGAGCCGCTCGACCTCGGCCGCGACCTGCGCACAGGCCTCCCCGTCCCTGGCGACCAGGGCGACGTCGGCTCCGGCGTCGGCGAGCGCGAGCGCGAACCCCTTGCCGAGACCGCGGCTCGCGCCGGTCACGAGGGCGACGCGCCCGTGCAGGGCAAAGGCGTCCAGGACTCCCATGTCGATGCTCCGTTCCGGGGGGTGTCCCCCCTGTGGTTCCGTCGTCTGGTGTGCGGCCGCGAGTCAGCCGTGCGTCGCAGGCCGCTCCTGCAGGTCCTCCGGCAACGGCACGAGCCGCACCGTGGCCCCCTGCTGGCGCATCAGCGCGACCTCGGCCGGGTCCGCGCCCTCGTCGAGCACAACCGTGCCGAGGTCCGCGACGTCGCAGATGTGGTGCGGACCGGTGTGGCCGAGCTTGGTGTGGTCGAGCAGCAGCACGCTGTCGTCCGCGCGCCGCAGCGCCGCCTGCTTGATCGCCACGGATCCGGACAGCGGGTGGTAGCAGCGGGCCCCGAGCTCGGCCGGCGCGCTGAACACCGCCACGTCGAAGTGCCAGTGGTCGATGGCCTCGACGCACGCGGCGCCGAAGGTGGCGCCGAGGTCGGGCACGTAGTCACCACCGAGCAGGTGCAACCGCAGCATCGGGTGGCTGGAGCCCTGCCGCACCGTCTCCAGGTAGTTGGTGACCACCGTGACCGGCGCGGTGGCGGTCTCCCCCAACCGGCGCAGCAGCGGCAGACCGGTCGTGGAGTCGTCGAAGAAGACCGTGGCGGCTCCGTCCAGCAGCGGGAGCGCGCCCTGTCCGACGGCCTCCTTGAGCCGGATGCCGGAGCGCATCCGGAACTGCGCGCTGGTCTGCACCCGCAACGACGACGGCGCAACGGCCCGTCCGCGCTCCTTCTCCACCAGGCCCGCCTCCGCCAGGAAGTCGAGGTCGCGGTGGATCGTCATCTCGCTGACCGCGCAGCGGGTGGCCAGGTCGGGGATCGCCACCTGCCCGACGTCGAGCACCAGCTCGAGGATGGCGTCCCTGCGGTGCTGCACCGAGGCGTCGCTGGACCGGCTCCCCCGCATCTGCACCTCCTGCCTCGTCCCCGAACCACGCCACCCCACCACAGCCACGTGTGGCGCGCCCGACACGGTCACACGCCGCCCGGGCGCACCACCATCTTCAGGTGTCCCGCCTCGGGGTCCGCGTCGAGGGTCTCGACCACGTGGTCCAGGTCGACGTGGGCCGTGACGAGGCCGTCGAGGTCGACCCGCCCGGACGTGGCCAGCGCGATCGCCTCCGGCCAGGTGTTGGCATAGCGGAAGGTCCCCGTCACCACGATCTCGCGGTTCTGGATGAGGGCGACCGGCAACGTCACCTCGTCGGCGCCCATCCCGACCAGGACGACAGCCCCGGCCGGCCCGACCGCGCGGCACCCGGCAGCGACGGCAGACGGTGCACCGGAACAGTCCACGAAGGCGTCGACCTCCAGCCCCTCCGGTATGCCGTCCCGCGCGTCGACCACGTGCGTCGCCCCGAAGCGGGTGGCCACCTCGAGCCGATGCGGGTCGACGTCGGACACGACGATCTCCGAGGCTCCACGGGCCCGGGCGACCTGGGTCACCACCAGACCCACCGGCCCCGCCCCGGAGACGAGGACCCGCGAGCCGGTCCGCACGCCCGCCTTGTGATTGGCCCAGACACCGACCGAGAGCGGCTCGATGAGACCGGCCGCGTCGTCCGACAGGTGGTCGGGCACGTCATACGCGAAGTCCGAGGCCAGGGTGACGTATTCGGCGAAGGCTCCGTCCACAGGCGGCGTGGCGAAGAAGACGACGTCGGGGCAGAGGTTGTAGCGGCCCGCCCGGCACTGGACGCAGTGCCGGCAGGGCACACCCGGCTCGAGCGACACGCGCTGGCCGATCCTGCCGGGGTCGACGCCCTCCCCGACCGCGACGACCCGGCCGCCGGCCTCGTGGCCCAGCACGAGCGGCCCGCGCACGACGTGGTCGCCGATCCGGCCGTGCTGGTAGTAGTGCACGTCCGACCCGCACACCCCGACCGAGCCGACCTGCACCAGCACCTCGCCGGGGCGTGGACTGGGCGTCGGGCGTTCCTCGACCGCGACGTCGCGGATACCGCGAAGCACGCTCACCCGCATGGTCTCGGGCACCGTCATCTCACTCACCGGTGACCGCCCCCAGGGTGAGGCCGGTGACGAGCCATCGCCGGACGGCGAGCCCGGCCAGGATCATCGGGAGGACGACGATGGTGCCGATGGCGGTCAGCTGGCCCCAGTCGATCCCGGTCTGGGTGACCAGCTGGCTGGCCGCGATCGGGAGGGTCTGGGAGCTCGGTCCGGCGAAGACGGTGGCGAACGCGTAGTCGTTCCAAGCGAAGACGAGGCACAGCACGCCCGTCGTCACGAGTCCTGCCTTGGACAGCGGGAGGATCACGTGCCAGAACGCCTGCCACCGCGTGCATCCCGCGACCAGCGCCGACTCCTCGATGGAGGGCGGGATGTCGGCGAAGAAGGCGCTCATCAGCCAGATCGCGAACGGCAGGTTGAAGGTCATGTAGGCGAGGATCAGGCCGGGCAGCGTGTCGATCAGGCCGGCCACCCGGAACATCAGGAAGAGCGGCAGCACGACGGCCGCGATCGGCGCCATCCGGGTGGAGATGATCCAGAACGACAGGTGCTCCTTGCCGCGCATCGTGGACCGGGAGAGCCCGTAGCCCGCCAGCGTGCCGAAGACGAGGGAGAGCAGCGCCGCGAGCCCGGCGGCGATCAGGCTGTGCACGAGGTAGGGCGTCAGGTTGTTGGCCCCGGAGAACAGGTGGCGGTAGTTGTCCCAGGTGGGCGCGAAGAACCACTTCGGGTCGCTCGCCGTGACGTCCGCGCTGTTCTTGAACGAGCCCAGCACCATCCACACCAGCGGCACCAGCGTCCAGAGCAGGACGACGACCAGCACCAGCGCCACCGCGACCTTCGCCGGGCCCGTCCTGGTGCGGACCTTCTCGACGGTCCGGGGCGAGGTGCCGGTGCTGCCGGCGGTCGTCGCTGCGGTGCTCATTTGGTCAGCCCCTTCGCCGTGAGGATCCGGACGAACCCGTTGGAGATGGCGATCGTCAGTGCCAGCATCATCAACCCGATCGCGGCGGCGTAGCCGAGATCGAAGAAGCGGAAGGCCGTCTCGAACAACCGGATCGGGATGGTCTTGGTGGCGTCGGCAGGACCGCCGTTGGTGGTCACGAAGATGATGTCGAAGTAGCGCACCGCATCCATCGCCCGGATCAGCAGCGCCACCAGCAGCACACCCGAGATCGAGGGGAGCACGATGTAGCGCAGCGACTTCCAGTAGCCCGCACCGTCCAGGGAGGCCGCCTCGAGCACCGACGGGTTGACCCCCGACAGGCCGGCGAGCGCGATCAGGGCGATCAGCGGCGTCCACTCCCACACGTCCATCAGCACGACGGCGATGAAGGCACTAGTCGGGTTGCCGAGGATGTCGGCGTCCCACCCGAGGGTGCTCAGCAGCGAGGTGTAGAGGCCGAAGGTCGAGTCGGTGAGGTAGCGGCCGAGCAGGCCGACGATGACCGGCGCGACGAACATCGGCAGCAGGACCAGCGAGAGCAGCAGGCCTCGTCCCTTGGCGACGCGGTGCAGCGCGATGGCGATCCCGATGCCGAGCAGCATCTCCAGCCCGAGGGTGAGGGCCAGGAAGACGACAGTGCGCAACCAACTGCTCCACATGTCCGGGTCGGTGAGCACCCGCGACCAGTTGTCCAGGCCGGCCCACTCCAGCCGGACCCCACCCAGCAGCCGGACCCGGCTGAAGCTCATCGCGATCAGGGCGAAGAACGGGATGATCGACAAGACCGCCAGCAATACGACGCCGGGGGCCATCAGCTTGCCGGTGAAGGTGAAGCGGCTCTTGCGGCGGCGGCGCTCCGGCTCGGGGAGGGTGTGCGGCGGGGTGCGCTCCATCGTGGCGGTCACGCGAACCACCCCCGCTCGACGATCCGGTCGAATTTGTCGGCGGTGCTCACCATCGTCTCCCGCGGGGAGTCCTGCCCGGCGATCATCTTCGACAGCGCGGTGTAGATCGCGGTGTCGCACTCGTTCCACATCGGGATCTTCGGGCGCAGACCGATGTTCTCCTTCTTCCAGGCCGTCTTCACCGCGGGACCGGTGAGCATGTTGGGCAGGTCGCTCGGCCGGTGCTCGGCCTTCTCGACCTGGGGCATCTCGTAGACCGAGGTGCGGGTCGGCGTGCCGCCACCGGCGGTGCTCTTGAGGTTGGCGAGCTGGGTCTTGGGCGAGGTCGCCCAGTTGACGAACAGCCAGGCAGCCCCGCGTGCCGCGCCCTTGGCATTGGCCGCGATCGCGATGCCGGTGCCGCCGTAGATGTCGGCCGAGCGGGCCGGGCCCTTGGGGAGCGGGGCGTAGTCCACCTTGCCGGGCAGCACCTGCTCGTTGCTGGCCGCGAACTCGTGCCAGTTGGGACACATGGCGATCTCCTTGGCCCGCAACGCCGCGCCCACGCCGTCCCAGTCCCAGGTGCGCGATCCCGGGTGGGCGATGTCGAGCAGGTCGCGGTAGAAACCGGCTGCCTCGATCGCCGCGTCCTCGCGCAGCCGCGACGGTCCGGGGTCGGTCCGGCCCAGCAGGCCCACCTCCTGCCCGTTCGCGAAGTAGTCGCCGCCGTAGCTCCACAGGACGTTGCTGAAGTCGCACTGCAGGGAGTCGTGCTGCTTGGCCTGCTGGCCGGTGCCGTACTTGACCTCGTCGACGTTGTCGTTGAACCAGACCGCGATCTTGCGGTACTCGTCCCAGGTGCGGTCCGCACCCGGGGTGGGGTCGAAGCCCAGGTCGTTCGACATGGCGTCGTGGTACTTGTCGAACAGGTCGGCGCGGTACTGCCAGATCATCGTCGGGCAGTCGTAGGGCAGGGCGTAGATCGGTCCGTCAGACTGCTCGAACTTGCCCGCGGCGTCCAACTGGGTGGGGATGAAGTCCTCGACGCCGCCCTGCAGAGTGGGGTAGCCGTCGTCCTCGATGAACTCCCGCAGGTCGGCCAGCCCCTTGGAGTAGGGCGCCAGCACCTGGTAGGGGTCGGCGTAGATCACCTGGTACTGCGCGTCCCCCGAGGCCATGTCGAGCGCCACCCGCTGGACCAGGGCGGACAGCTCCAGGTTGACGATCTGCACCCGGATGCCGGTGAGCTCGGTGAACGGCTTGAGGTTGGCCGCGATGGCCGCGGTCGGGGCGGTGTTCTCCGAGATGAAGTTGATCGTGGTCCCGGCGAACCGGCGCCAGGGGTCGGCCCCGGCCGCGAGGGGCGGCATCGGCCTGGTGCTCTCGCCGCAGCCGGCGAGCAGCCCACCGCCCAGCAGCGCGCCGGCGCCGACCACGCCGGCGCGCAGGACGTCGCGGCGACTCGGCCGGCGGGCGAGCGAAGGATCCTGCGGCGACTCACGCATACGCGCTCCCTGGTCGTCGAGCGAGGGGCCCAGCCGTCCGGCCCGGCCCTCGGAGTGCGCTGGCACTCGGTGGTGTGAGCCGTATGCCAGCTGTGGTGCGAGCCAATTTCCCACACACTTTGTGAGAGAACAAGGGTCTATCACCAGCAAATGTGTGAGGAGTATGAGGTGCCTGCACCGCCCGCGGCCCGCCCACCGCCGCACCGGGCCCTGCTCGAGCAGCGGGGGCGATCACCGGGCAGACTCTCGACATGAGCTCCTCACCTGACGGACGCGTCGCCGGAGTCGACTCGTCCACCCAGTCCTGCAAGGTGGTCACCGTCGAGCCGGAGAGCGGGCGGATCCTGTCCCTCGACCAGGCCCCGCACCCGGACGGCACCGAGGTCGATCCGCAGGCCTGGTGGGACGCACTGCAGCAGGTGTCCGGCCGCATCCCCGGCGCGGACGCGGTCGCGATCGCCGGGCAGCAGCACGGCATGGTCGCCCTCGACGCCCACGGCGAGACGGTGCGCCCCGCCCTGCTCTGGAACGACGTGCGCAGCGCGCCACAGGCCACCGCGCTGACCGAGCGTCTCGGCCGGCAGGCGTGGGTGGACGCGGTCGGGTCGGTCCCGATCCCCTCACTCACCGTCACCAAGCTGGCCTGGCTGCGCGAGAGCGAGCCGGAGCTGGCCGACCGGGTGGACCGCGTGGTGCTGCCGCACGACTGGCTCACCTGGCGGCTGCTCGGCCGCCCCGACGAGCCGACCACCGACCGCAGCGAGGCCTCGGGCACCGGATACTGGTCGGCCACGACCGGCGAGTATCGCCTCGACCTGCTGGAGCTCGCCTTCGGGCGCGGCATCGGGGTGCCCCGCGTGCTGACACCCGCCGAGACGGCGGGACGCACCGCACGCGGCACCGTGGTCGGGCCCGGCCTCGGCGACAACGCCGCTGCCGCCCTCGGGCTGGGGTTGCAACCCGGGGAGACGGTGGTCTCGCTCGGCACCAGCGGCGCGGTCTTCGCCACCGCGGCGGAGGCGAGACCGGACCCCTCCGGCGAGCTGAACCGCTTCGCCGACGGCGAGGGGCGGCTGCTCCCGCTGTCCTGCACCCTGAACGCCGCCCGAGTGCTGGGGGCCGCGGCCACCGCGCTCGGCACCGACCTGGCGGGCATGGAACGCCTGCAGGCCCAGGCACCGCCGGACGCGGACGGTGCGATCCTGTTGCCCTACCTCGACGGCGAGCGCACCCCGTCGCTGCCGGAGGCCGCCGGGAGTCTCCACGGCCTGCGCCGGTCGACGATGACGCCCCAGCACCTGGCCCGCGCCGCGGTCCTCGGCATGCTCTGCGGTCTCGCGGATGCCCTCGACGCGGTGCGCCGCAGTGGCGTCGCGGTGGAGCAGATCCTGCTCATCGGCGGCGCGGCCCAGTCACCCGCCGTGCGGGCCGCCGCGCCAGAGATCTTCGGACTTCCCGTCGTCGTCCCCGAGCCGGCCGAGTACGTCGCCCTGGGCGCGGCGCGTCAGGCGGCCTGGGTCGCGTCGGGAGACGCGCATCCCCCGCAGTGGGAGCGACGGGTCCTCGCCGAGATCGCGCCCGGCGGGGACGGGTGGGGAGCGCAGGTGCGCGAGCGCTACACGGCATACAAGCGGCAGATGTATCCGCACACCTGAGCCCGCCCGTGGACACGACGAGGCCCCCGGGACGAACCCGGGGGCCTAGTCGTGATGGTGCCGAAGTCTCGGCAGTCTCAGTGTCGAATCAGACGGGACGGACCTGGTCGGCCTGCGGGCCCTTGGGGCCCTGGGTGACCTCGAACTCGACGCGCTGCGCCTCGTCCAGCGAACGGTAGCCGTCCGCCTGGATGGCCGAGTAGTGCACGAAGACGTCGGGGCCGCCGCCGTCCTGTGCGATGAAGCCGAAGCCCTTCTCGGCGTTGAACCACTTCACGGTGCCCTGTGCCATGGGGGACATGCTCTTTCTGTTGGCGGGTGGTCCGCACACTGCGCACGGACCAGGCTGCCGTACTACCCCCACGGCCGGGACATGCCCGGTGGGATAAAAAAGGCCCGCCGGGGCGGGCACTTCTTCGACCTGCGAGGAACTGCAACTGCAACCGGGTCAACCGTAGCACGGGCGCTCGGGGCGCCAGCCGAACTCGCGTCGCAGGATCCGGTTCCACCGGTTGGCCGGCAGCCACGGGTGGAGCAACGCGATGCCGACGCAGTACTTGCTGACGCTCACCGGCCGGATTCCGCGCGCGGCCAGCACCCGGTCGGCGAAGCCCGATCCGGTGCTCTTGCTCTCCACCAGCACCCGGTCCGGACCCCACACGCCGCGGTCGCCCTGGACGCACTCCAGGTCGACGTCGCAGGTGAGCCGCGCCCCCTCGCGCAGGTCGACCAGGGTGGTCCGGGCGTAGCGAGTGGTCACCGAGGGCACCAGCTCCGGCGGCCGCAGGTCGTAGTCCGCCAGCAGCACGCCCTCGAGGAAGTCCCGGGCCTCCCCCGTCATCCGGTGCCGCTGCTCGAGTGGGTGGGCCATCCGGTGTTTGACCGTCTCCTTGCGCCGCCCCTCGCGCTTCACCTCGAACAGGCACTCCCCGCTGTCCAGGTAGCTGCGGGTGCGGGCCTTGTAGCGGCGGCGACGCCCCTGTTGGTGCGCACGGAACAACGCCAGGTCAGGGGTGTCGAAGTAGGCGGACTCGTAGCGGAACAACCGGCGCCCGTCGATCTCGAGCGACCGGAAGCGGCCCGCCAGCTCACCGGCCATGGCCGCGAACTGCTCCGCGGTGAGGAGGTACTTCTTGTCGACGCGGGTCTGCAGGCCGGCGACCTGCATCACCTCGTCCAGGGACACCGGGTCCTTGGCCGCGGCGACCGCGTGGAGCGTGGCCCTCGACCGGGACGCCGCCGAGGTCCTGGCCGGCGCGCGAGAGGTCGACCCGACGTCTGCGAGGTATGGGGCGCGGGGCTCGAGCAGAGTCATCGGGCCACCGCCCACACGTTGCCCCGCTCCGCCTCCCGGACCGGGAGTGCCGGGGCCACCGGCCGCTTGAACGAGCGGAATCGCACGTCCACCACGGTCACGTCGCGCACCAGGTCCAGCTCGAGCACGACCACGTGCAGGATGTCGGCGCCGAGCAGCTCCGAGAGTGCCGCGCGCAACGCGGGCTCCTGGGGGTAGGCGGTGTCGAGCGTCACGGTCTGCCGACGGGTCCGGGGGGCGAAACGCGGGTGGTCGGCGAGGTACATCACCGCGACCAGCCCGCCGGAGATGGCCGGCGCCAACCAGATCGGCCCGGGGTGCAGACCGTTGACCAGGCCGAGGGCGAGCGCGACGAAGTAGTAGGCGACCTCCTCCTGGGTGATCGCGTCGGAGCGCAGGCGGATGATCGACAGGATGCCGAACAGGCCCATGCCCAGGCCGATCCCGGCGCCACTGCCGGCCAAGAGGCCGGCCACTGCCATGATGCCGACGTTGAGCGCCACGTAGGCGAGCACCAGGTCGCGCCGGAAGTGCCGGTGATAGTAGACACCGAACACCAGCAGGGTGATGGCGATCAGGTCGGCGACGACGGCCATGGTCAGGTTCATCAGCTCTCTCCTTCTGCGTCCTCGGGGCCCCTCCGGGCTCCCGACCTGACCCCTAGGTTGTCGAACCGCCATGAGACAGAGGGGAACCCCAGATGAGAGCCCTCTCATCCAAGCCGACCACTCATCCCAGCCCTGCCTCGGTGATCGCCCACACCGTGTGGCGAAGCTACGGGGCGGCGTCAGGTGGGATCGGGGTCGACCACCAGGCGGTAGCCCATGCCGCGCACCGTCTCGATGCGGTGTGCGCCGAGCTTGCGCCGCAGGTAGCGGATGTAGACCTCGACCACGTTCGAGCCGGGGTCGAAGTCGAATCCCCAGACCTGCGAGAGCAGTTGCTCCCGTGAGAGGACCTGGTCGGGGTGGCGGCAGAAGGCCTCGGCCAAGGCGAACTCGCGAGCGCTCAGGTCGACGTCCCGCCCCTCGACCCGGGCGCGGCGGGTGCGCAGGTCCAGGCTCAGACCGCCCACGTGGAGCACCGTGGTCTCCGCCACGGAGGTGCCGCGCAACCGAAGCCGCACGCGGGCGAGCAACTCGTCGAACGCGAACGGCTTGGCGAGGTAGTCGTCCGCGCCCCCGGCGAGTCCCGCGACCTTGTCGTCCACGCTGTCCCGCGCGGTGAGGATGAGCACCGGGATGCTGACCTGGGCCTCCCGCAGCCGGTGCAGCACCGTGAAGCCGTCCATCTCGGGCAAGCCGATGTCCAGGATCAGCAGGTCGTGCTCGCCGTACCTGGCCTCGTCGTGGGCCTGCCGTCCGGTGGCGACCGTCATGGTGACGAATCCGTTGCTGCGCAAGCCCTTCTCGATGAACGACGCGATACGGTCCTCGTCCTCGGCGATCAGGATGCGGTTCATGGGCGTCCCTCCGGGTGATGCGTGTCGTGATCGGACGGCTGCTCCCCAAAGGGCCAGTCCGTGTCGTCGTCCTGGCCGCCGCTCGGCTCGTCCACCAGCTGCACGGGCAGGTCGAGGACGAAGGTCGCACCGGGACCGGGCCGGTCGGCCAGCCGCGCCACGCCACCGTGGGCCTCGGCGATCGACTGCACGATGGACAGGCCGAGCCCGGCGCCGTGCCGTCGGTGCGAGCCCTCGCCGCGACGGAAGCGTTCGAAGACGTGTGGCGCGTCGGCCGGGGCGACCCCGCGCCCGGTGTCCGTGACCCACAGCCGCAGCCGGTCGCCATACAGCTCGGACCCGATCGCGATGCGATCACCGTCACTGGTGTGCTGGACGGCATTGGCGGCCAGCTGCATCAGCGCCTGGGTGAGCCGCTGCCCGTCGGCAACCACAGTGCCCTCCGCAACCGCGTCGACGGCCCAGGCGCGGTCGGCGAGAACCCGCGCGTTGGCGACGACATCCACGGTCAGGTCGGCGAGCTGCACCGGGCCCGGGTTCAGGAAGTCGGGGCGTTCGGCGCGCGCGAGCTCGAGGAGCTCGTCCACGATGCGGTGCATCCGGTCGAGCTCCTCGATGACCAGCGCGGTGGTCTCGGCGCGCTCCTGCGGGTCGTCACCCATGAGCTCGAGGTGCCCGCGGATCACGGTGATCGGGGTGCGCAGCTCGTGTCCGGCGTCGTCGATGAACCGGCGCTGCGTGCCGAACGCGTCCTCCAGCCGGTCGAGCATCCGGTTGAAGGTGGCGGACAGCCGGGCGACGTCGTCCCGCCCGGTCACCGGGATCCGGCGGTGCAGGTCGGACTCGCTGATCTGCTCGGCCGTCTGCCGCATGATCCGCACCGGCTCCAGCACGCGGCCCGCGACCAGCCAGCTCGCGACGCCCGCGAAGACCAGGGCAGCGGCCGCGACGAGGGCGAAGATCTTGACCGAGTCGAAGAGAGGCTGGGCCAGGACGTCACGGAACTGCAGGATGACCAGGGCGCCGCGGTGCTGGTCGCCGTCGACGCGCACCGGGATCACGCCGTAACGCACCTTGCCCGCGGAGCTCTGCCACCACCCGGACTCCGGCTCGGAGTGCCCCGAGACGGCCCGGATGAAGGCGGCGTCGGTGTCCAGCCGGGCCGGGGGGTCCACCGAGGTGCGCCGGTGCGGCCGGCCGTCGAGCAGGGTGAAGTAGGTCTCCCCGCTGTCCGGCACGCTGTCCTTGAGGTACCGGGTCAGCAGCGAGTCGACGGTCCGCTGCGACCGTCCCGTGGGGGAGGTGGCGTAGGTGTGGAAGCTGTCCGCCTCGTGCGAGAGGTTGTCCGCCGCCAGGTCGTCGGCGCGCACCGAGAGGACCTGGGCGGTGACCGCGATCGACCCGGCGAGCGCGATGGCCACCAGCAGCACCATCCAGCCGATGATCCGGCCGCGCGCACTCACCGCGACCTGCACCGCGGGTCAGTCATCGAAACGGTCGTCATCCGCGTCGTCCGCATCGTCACGATCGTCCCTGTCGTCCCTGTCGTCGTCACCGGCCCGGGGCGGCGTGGGCGTGACCCGCTCGGCCTGTGGCTGCGTCGTCTTCGACGGACGGTCTGACGGTGACGACGTGCGCGACCGGGTCGTCGATGGTGCCTCGTTCGTCGTGGACGGCACGTGACTGCGGCTCGGTGACGGCGTGCGGTCGGTGGACGTGGGTGTCGGGGTCTGCGCGTTGCCTGCCGGGGTGATCCGCACGGTCTGGCCGAGCTCCGGGTCGCCGCCCCCGGACAGCAGCAGGGCCGTCAGGGCGCTGCCGGCGAGGGCCAGCACCACGACGGCGAGCAGGATGAGCCGTGACGCCTTCATGACCACCACCCTGACGAGGTCTCGGGAGACGACGATGAGCCCTGGATGAGAAGTCTCTCATCCAGGGCTCCTCCCGCCCGATCCCGTTGGCAGTGATTGTTGGAGTCGAGGCGGTTTCCTCGCGCACATCCAACAACCATTCACCACGGGAAGGCGGCGGCGGGCGGCGTTCGGCCCGCCGCTCAGGCCCGGTCGACCCGCCCGAGCAGGTGGTCGCGGTCGCCCCGGCGGGAGCGCACCGCGAACTCCCACTCGCCCGGCTCCGCGGAAGACCGGGCGACGAACCCGACGGTGGCCGGCAGCAGCAGCGGACGGCGGAAGGCGACGTCCACCGCATACGCCTCGGGCAGCCGGGGCGTCAGCGCGGCGAGCGCACGCGCCTTGGTCCACATCCCGTGCACGAGGATCCGCGGGAACCCGGAGGCCTTGGCCGCCACCCGGCTCAGGTGCATCGGGTTGACGTCGCCACTGACTCCGGCGTAACGACGGCCCATGTCCTTGCCGATGCGCCAGATCGCTTGAGGCGTCGCGGTTTCCGGCAGATCGACCTGCAGCTCGCCTCCAGCCTCCGACGCCTCACCGGGCGCCTTCGCACCGCGAGCGAGGTAGGTGCTGCGTCCCTCCCAGACCAGCTCGTCGCCGCTGCGGACCTCGCCGACGAGGTCGACCTGGGCGCCCTTGGCGTGCGGCCGCAGGTCCCTGGCGGTCGCACGCAGGTCCAGCGTCTCGTCCGCGCGCACCGGGCGGTGCTGCACGACCTTGTTGCGGACGTGCACCAGCCCGGGCAGGGCGAACGGGAAGGAGCGGTCGACCATCAGGGTGAGCTGCAGCGGGAAGACCAGCACGTGCAGGAAGGTCGCGGGCAGCTCGTCGCGCAGGTCGAAGCCACAGACGTCGTCGTATGCCGTGAGCTGCTCACGATCGACCGTCGCCCCTTCGCGGATCACCTCCTGGTCGGTGAGGTCGCCGCCGCGGCCGCGGGCCGTGAGCACGGCGCGCGCGTAGAGCGGACCCAGGGCTGGGGCCCCCTGCAGCACGGTGGTCGCGGCCACGGCTCAGGCTCCCAGCTGGCTCTGGCCGCAGACCCGCACGACCTGGCCGGTGATGCCGCCGCTGGCCGGCCCGGCCAGCCAGGCGATGGTCTCGGCCACGTCGACCGGCTGCCCGCCCTGGCTCAGGCTGTTGATCCGCCGTCCGACCTCGCGGGTGGCGAGCGGGATCTTTGCGGTCATCTCGGTCTCGATGAAGCCGGGCGCCACCGCGTTGACGGTGATTCCCCGGTCGGCGAGCCGGCCGGACAGGTGGTGGACCAGCCCGATCACGCCAGCCTTGCTGGCGGCGTAGTTGGCTTGCCCACGGTTGCCGGCGATGCCGCTCGTCGACGAGACGCTGACGATCCGGCCACCTTCGGCCAGTCCACCCGCACGGTCCGGGTCGAGCAGCACTTCGTTGATCCGCAGCTGCGCGGCGAGGTTGACGTCGAGCACGCTGCCCCACCGGTCGGCGTCGGTGTTGGCCAGCAGCTTGTCGCGAGTGATGCCGGCGTTGTGCACGACCACGTCGAGCCGGCCACCGTGCCGCTCGGCGATGTGGGCGGCCAGTCGCTCGCCCGCGTCGTCAGCGGTGATGTCGAGCTGGAGGGCCGTGCCACCGATGCGGTTCGCCGTGCGCGCGAGCGCCTCCCCCGAGCCCGGCAGGTCGACGCAGACCACGTGCGCGCCGTCGCGGGCGAAGACCTGCGCGATGCCGGCCCCGATGCCGCGGGCGGCCCCCGTCACGACGACCACCTGGTCGGCGAACGGCCTCGCCCAGTCGGCCGGTGCGGTGACCTGCGCGGCCCTCACGTGCACCGGCTGGCCGTCGACGTAGGCCGAACGGGCGGACAGGAAGAAGCGGACCGGGGACTCCAGGACCTCGAGCGCCCCGCCGGACAGGGCGTCCCGGTCGACGATGAGCAGGTTGGTGGTCGCGCCGGCGCGCAGCTCCTTGCCGAGGCTGCGCACGATGCCCTCGAGAGCGCGCTGGGTCGCGGCCGCCTCGGGGTCGTCCTGCTGCTCCGGCTCGGCGCCGATGACCAACACCCGCGCGCAGCGGGCGAGCCGACGCAGGGTCGGCTGGAGCACCGCGCGCAGGTCCTCGAGGTCGGCGATCCGGCGGGCCGCAGTGGCGTCCACCACGACGGCCGCGATCCGGTCCTGCCCGTCCGAGATCGCCTCGGCCTGCAGCAGATCCACGTCCGCGGCGCTGAGCATCTCGGTCAGCCCACCGACGAGTGGGCCGTCACCGGCGGCCGCCACCAGGGCTGGCCCGTCGAGCAACGGCTGGCCCGGTTCGTAGCGGCGGAGCACCTGCGGCCGGGGCAGGCCGAGCCGCCCGGCCACCTGCTTTCCCAGGCCCCCGTTGACGAATGCCGTGTATCGGTCGGTCACTTCACACCCTCCAGGATCGCGACGACCCCCTGGCCGCCGGCAGCACAGATCGAGATCAGGCCACGCCCGGTGTCCCCGGGCCGTTCGGCCAGCTGCTTGGCCAGCGAGGCGACGATCCGCCCACCGGTGGCCGCGAACGGGTGCCCCACGGCGAGCGAGGAGCCGTTGACGTTGAGCTTGTCCCGGTCGATCGCGCCCAGCGGGGCATCGAGGCCGAGGCGCTCCCGGCAGAAGGTCTCGCTCTCCCAGGCCTTCAGCGTGGTGAGCACCGTCGACGCGAACGCCTCGTGGATCTCGTAGTAGTCGAAGTCCTGCAGCGAGAGGCCCTGGCGAGCGAGCAGGCGCGGCACGGCATACGCGGGTGCCATCAACAGGCCCTCGGCGCCGTGCACGTAGTCGACGGCCGCGGTCTCGGCGTCGACGAACCGGGCGAGCGCGGGCAGCGAGTGCTCGGCGGCCCACTCCTCCGAGGCAAGCAGCACCGCGGAGGCGCCGTCGGACAGCGGCGTCGAGTTGCCCGCGGTCATCGTGGCCGCGTCGCCGAGGTCCTTGCCGAAGACCGGCTTCAGCTTCGCGAGCTTCTCCAGGGAGGTGTCGGGGCGCAGGTTCTGGTCGCGGGTGAGCCCGAGGTAGGGCGTGACCAGGTCGTCGAAGAAGCCGCGGTCGTAGGCCGCGGCGAGGTGCTGGTGGCTGGCGACGGTGAGCTCGTCCTGGGCCTCCCGGCTGATCTGCCACTCCGCCGCGGTACGGGCCTGGTGCTCGCCCATCGACAGCCCGGTCCGCGGCTCGGCGTTGCGCGGCGTCTCGGGCACGACCTGCCCGGGCCGCAGCCCGGTCAGTGCCTTGAGCCGGTCGCCGGTGCTGCGGGCGTGACTCGCGTCGAGCAGCGTGCGACGCAGCCCCTCGTTGACCGCGATCGGGGCGTCGCTCGCGGTGTCCGCCCCTCCGGCGATGCCCGAGTCGATCTGCCCCAGCGCGATCTTGTTGGCAACCAGGATGGCGGCCTCCAGCCCCGTGCCACAGGCCTGCTGCAGGTCATACGCCGGAGTATGGGGAGACAGCCGCGAGCCGAGCACGGCCTCGCGGGTGAGGTTGAAGTCGCGACTGTGCTTGAGCACCGCGCCCGCGGCGACCTCGCCGATCCGCTGACCGGACAGGCCGAACCGCGCGACCAGGCCGTCGAGCGTGACGGTGAGCATGTCCTGGTTGGACGCGTGCGCGTAGCGGCCGCCGGCGCGCGCGAAGGGGATGCGGTTGCCGCCGACGATGACCGCCGAGCGAGTTGGCGTCGTCATGCGAGGTCCTCGCGCAGCAGCGACTGAGGCACGAGCGAGGACTGCCGGGGCCCCCGCGAGGTGTCGGAGCGAGCTTGCGAGCAGAGAACCTCGTGGGGTGGCTTTGTGGGGTGGTCTTCGTGGGGTGTTGTCATGGTGCCTCCGAGACGGACCAGAATTATCGGTACCAAGCGTATCAGGTACGCACGGTACACGGTATGGTCGAGGCATGGCAGAGGGCGGCGGAACCACGACGGACGGGCGCGACACCCGATGGGCGGAGCACCGGGTCGCCCGCCGGGCGGAGCTGGTCGAGTCGACCCTGCGGGCCATCCGCCGGCACGGCGCCGGTGTCGGCATGGACGAGATCGCCAGTGAGGCGGGCACCAGCAAGACGGTCATCTACCGCCACTTCACCGACAAGGCGGGGCTGTACGTCGCCGTGGTCGCCTCGGTGGACGACCTGATCCTGCGCGAGATCACCGCGGCCGCCGGTGGCGTCCTTCCCGCCGACCACGATGCGGGACGCCCCGCGGTGAGCCCGGCCTCGGTGCGGGCGCAACTGCGGCGGCTGGTCTCGGCGGTGGTCGACAGCTACCTGCGACTGGTCGAACGCGACCCCGACGTCTACCGGTTCGTCGTGGCCCGGCCCCTGCTCGACCGCGCACCCGAGCAGGACCCGGTCGCCGGGATGACCAGCCGGATCGGGGACCACTTCGCCGGGGTCATTGCCGCCCAATTGCGTTCCCGCGACGCCGATCCCGCACCCGCTGCCGTCTGGGGACAGGGGCTTGTCGGGCTGATCCGTGCGGTCACCGACCACTGGCTCGCGGCGACGGATCCACTGCCCCGCCCCGCCCTGGTCGCCCTGGTCACTGACCTGGCCTGCGGCGGACTGGACGCGGCGCTCGAGCTGACCGAGACCTCGACGACGGAGGAAGCATGAGCGACCCCGACCTGAGCCGGCCGGAGCTGGCCACCGCACTCGTCGACGCGACCGACGGGCGTTGGGCCGAACGGCGCAGGCACGCGCGCGAGCACCTGTCGGGCGAGACATTCCTGCCGCCGGTCGAGCCCATCGACCTGTCGGAACACCGCACGCGGGTGATGGGCCAGCTGCGCGAGCTCGCCGAACACGACTGGGCCCGCAGGGGTTTCCCGGAGTCGGTCGGTGGTCAGGACGACCTCGGCGGCACCATGACCGACTTCGAGATGCTCGCCTTCGGCGACCTCTCCCTGATGGTCAAGGCCGGCGTCCAGTGGGGGCTTTTCGGCGGCGCCATCGCCGCCCTGGGCACCGACAGCCACCACCGCCGCTACCTTGACGACGCCATCACCGCACGCGTCCCCGGCTGCTTCGCGATGACCGAGGTCGACCACGGCAGCGACGTGCAGGGCCTGGAAACCACTGCCACGTATGACGAGTCGACCGGTGAGTTCGTCATCGAGACTCCGCACGCGGGAGCCACCAAGACCTACATCGGCAACGCGGCGAGAGACGGCCGGCTCGCCGTGGTGTTCGCCCAACTCGTGACGGGCGGCACGTCATACGGCGTCCACGCGGTCGTGGTGCCGATCCGCG
>CAYRLV010000028.1:0-19920 GCA_964425155.1 uncultured Ornithinicoccus sp.
TGCGGGAGGGACCCCCATTGGCTCGCCCTGGGGGCTCGCCTACTCGACCAGCCGGTTACTTTCCGGTCAGTGTGAAGGGGCCCGGTGAGTGGTCAGCTGGTGCCCAGGATGGACGTGGCGCAGCTCTTGGTCGCGGTGTCCATCGCGTCCTTGTCGGACTGCTTGATGCCCTTCGCCTCGTCCTTGCTGTCCTTCAAGGCCTTGAGCGCATTGTCGCTCAGCTTGTCGTAGACCTTGTCGGTCACGCAGTCGGCCATCTTCTTCGAGGTGCCCTTCGGCAGGTTCGATGAGCCGCTCAGGGACTCCAGCTTCTTGTCGATGGACTTCTGCATCCCCGCCTTGACATCCGCCTTGCTGGGCTTGCTGCTGCCGCCGCAGGCGGCCAGGCCGAACGGGAGGGTGAGGAGAGTGAGGGTTGCGGCAACCCGTCGTGCGTTCACGGTGTGTCCCTTCCTTGGGTGATGGTGCGATCGACGCAATCGCGGAGGTATGACGTGATCGCGCGCCGTGTGGTTCCGGTGAGTTCCGGAGGAATCCTCGGTGAAGGTATAGAAATTCCGTTCGAAATGAACTACTATGGACTCATGTTCGATATCGGGGAGCCACCGGAAGCGCCGCACTGGATGCGGCCGCTGACCGACGCCCTGGGTCCCGACGGCGACACCGGCTGGGTGGACGTCGATGCGGCCCTGGAAGCGATGGCGTGGCTGGGGAAGCTGATCTTCGCGCAGTCGACCGAGGATCGCGGCGGCCAGAGCCGTGCCGGACTCCTGGCCCAGGTGGAGGCGGCTGCCGCGGTGACCAATACGTTGTCCGCGTTCCAGGCGGTGCGCATGGCCCAATTCGCGGCGACCGAGCACGCCGGATCGGTCGGAGCTCACCGGTCGGTGACTCCCGATGACACCGAGCACGACACGAGGTGGGAGCGGCCCCTTCCGTTGGGGGACAAGGTGGACTTCGCCGACACCGAGATCGGTGCGGCGCTGTGTTGGGGCCCGATGCAGGCCACCAATCGTGTCGAGGACGCGATCGATGCGGTCACGAAGACCCCCAGGTTGCTGCGGGAGATGGGCGCGGGGCGGATCGATGCCTATCGGGTCTCCCAGGTGACACGCGAGCTGGTCGAGGCGGGGAGCTACACCTGTGAGCGCGTCGAGGACGAGCTCCTGGTCCGGGGCGTGACCGGATGGACCTCGCGCCGCGTCGCCGCGCAGGCCCGGTCGTGGGTGCGCCGAGTGGATCCGGCGGCGTCGCGGACCATCCGCACGAAGCGTGCCAGGGACGCGATCAACGTCTTCACCCGCCCTGGAGACCTGGACGGCACCACGGAGATGACCGCGATCCTTCGGTCGGGCGACGCCCTGTCGGCGTTCCAGGCGATCGAGAGCCTGGCCACGGCGATGCATGCCGACACCGAGAGCGACACGACGCTCGGCGAGTGCCGGGCCGCCGCGATGGTCGATCTCATCTTGAACAACGCGCACGTCGAGACCAACGTGACCGTGCTGGTGCCGGTGAAGACCGGGCAGTCCGACGACGCGACGGGTGACGTGCACCGCGCCGCCGCCGACGCCGGGGGCGATGAGGACCGCGCCGCCGGCGCCGAATCGGCGGGTAGCTCGGTGGAAGCCGCGTTGGGTTGGGTTCTCGCGGACGTGGACTGGGATCACGAGTTGGAGTCGCTGGTCCAGTGGTTCCCGGCACCCGAGCCGAGCGTGTTCGTCGACCTGCAGGGCACCGGCGTGGCCTCGTCGACGCCCGCTGCGACACCCCCGATGTCGGGGTCGACACGACCGACATGGGCATCGGCACCGCCGCACGCGGCCCCGCGCGATGGTGACGCCTGCGCGGCAGTCGGCTCGACCGGCCTGACCGATGTGGAGGTGCCCCGGATCGGGGTGATCCCCGCCGAGACCGTTGCCGAGATGATCCGCTCGGTCGGCACACGGATCACGCGCGCCATGATCGACGCCGACACCGGAGCGATGCGGGAGACCTCGACGACGGCCTACCGGCCGACCGCGGCCATCCGGCGGTTCGTCGTCCGGCGTGATCGACATTGTCGCTTCCCGGGATGCGAGCGTGACGCCAGATACTGCGACGCCGACCATGTGCTGCCCTGGCCGCGCGGCCGGACCACACCGGCGAACCTTCAGCTGCTGTGTCGATTCCACCATCGCGCCAAACATGAGGGTCGGTGGAGCGTGACCATGTCACCCGACGGCGTGTGCCTGTGGGTGAGTGCGACCGGTCGCAGATACGTGACCCATCCTGGATCTGCCGACGTCACAGGTGAGCTCACGGTCACCTCCGGTATGGCGCCGCTGCGTGACCCACCCGCGGACCTCGTGGACGACGGCGGCTGACCCGAGTCCCTGCGGCGGCATGTCGAGCACCTGGTCCCGGCGTGGCAGGATCGGGCGCATGAGCCACAGCACGACCGAAGCGTTCGACGTCGTTGATGCCATCCGCACCAAACGCGACGGCGGCACCATGCCCGGACCGATGATCGACTGGGTGGTCGACGCCTACACGCGCGGGGTCGTCGCCGACGAGCAGATGTCGGCGCTCGCGATGGCGATCCTGCTGCGCGGGATGGGGCGTGACGAGATCACCCGGTGGACGCAGGCGATGATCGACTCCGGCGAGCGGATGAGCTTTTCCTCGTTGTCCCGGCCCACCGCCGACAAGCATTCGACCGGGGGAGTGGGCGACAAGATCACGTTGCCGCTGGCGCCTCTGGTCGCGGCGTGCGGGGTCGCCGTCCCGCAGCTGTCCGGGCGTGGGTTGGGCCACACCGGGGGCACACTCGACAAGCTCGAGTCGATCCCCGGGTGGCGCGCCGACCTGACCAACGACGAGATGATGGCTCAGTTGGAGGACGTCGGCGCGGTGATCTGTGCGGCGGGCTCGGGACTGGCGCCGGCCGACAAGAAGCTGTATGCGCTGCGCGACGTCACCGGCACCGTCGAGGCGATCCCGCTGATCGCCAGCTCGATCATGAGCAAGAAGATCGCCGAGGGCACCGGCGCCCTGGTCCTCGACGTCAAGGTCGGGTCGGGTGCGTTCATGAAGGACGAGGCGTCGGCGCGCGAACTTGCCCGCACCATGGTCGATCTCGGCACCGACGCGGGCGTCACGACGGTCGCCCTGCTGACCAACATGCAGACCCCGCTCGGCCTGACCGCGGGCAACGCGCTGGAGGTGCGCGAGGCCGTGGAGGTGCTGGCCGGAGGAGGCCCGCCGGACGTGGTGGAGCTGACGGTGGCGCTGGCCCGGGAGATGCTGGCGGCCGCCGGTCGCGGCGACGTGGACCCTGCGGACGCGCTGCGCGACGGCCGCGCGATGGACGTGTGGCGTGCCATGATCCGCGCCCAGGACGGTGACCCCGAGGCGGAGCTGCCGGTCGCGAAGGAGACCCACCAGGTGCTGGCTCCGCACGACGGGGTGCTCGTGTCGATGGACGCGCTGGCGGTCGGCGTCGCGGCGTGGCGGCTGGGGGCGGGCCGGGCCCGCAAGGAGGACCCGGTGCAGGCCGGAGCGGGGGTCGAGCTGCACGCCAAGCCCGGCGCTCCGGTGCGCGGCGGTCAACCGTTGCTCACCCTGCACACCGACACGCCCGACCGGTTCCCGCGGGCGCTCGAGGCGCTGGAGGGTGCCTTCGAGATCGCGCCCGAGGGGTCGCTGCCGGGCCTGTTGCCGCTGGTCGTCGACCGCGTCTCCTGACCCGATCGGCACCTCTCCCCGTTGCGCATGGTTGCTGGAGTTGAGGCGGGAAAACCGCCTCAACTCCAGCAACCATGGCCAACGAGGCGGGGGTGGTGGGCGCGGCCGCTAGGGTGGGCAGATGCCTCGATTCATCGCGGAGCCCACGGTCATCCCGGTGCCGGGTGGCAAGGTCATCAAGGAGCACGTGGGCCGGGTCAACACGCAGACCGATGCCGTCTCGGTCGCCCACATGATCGCCCCGGCCGGGTGGGACGAGCCGCACCAGTCGCCGGAGTTCGACGAGATCACGGTCGTGCTCAAGGGATCGGTGGTCGTGGACCACGAGGGCGGTCCCACGACCGTCGCGGAGGGGCAGGCCATCATCACCGAGGCGGGTGAGCGGGTCCGCTACTCCTGCGGTGACCAGGGCGCCGAGTACATCGCGGTCTGCCTGCCCGCCTTCAGCCCCGAGACGGTCCGCCGCGAGGCCGAGGAGGCCTGAGTGGCCACGGCGACGTCGGAGCTGGTCCGTCCGCTGCCGAAGGTGCTGCTGCACGACCACCTCGACGGCGGGCTGCGCCCGGAGACGATCATCGAGCTGGCCGACGCGGTCGGCTACGACGGGCTACCCGCGACCGAGCCGGACGCCCTGGGTGCGTGGTTCCGGGAGAGCGCCGACTCGGGTTCGCTCGTGCGCTACCTGGAGACCTTCGAGCAGACGCTCGCCGTCATGCAGACCGTCGAGGGACTGCACCGGGTCGCTCGCGAGTGCGCCGAGGACCTCGCCGCCGACGGTGTCGTGTATGCGGAGGTGCGCTTCGCGCCGGAGCAGCACCTGTCCGCGGGACTCACCCTCGAGCAGGTCGTCGAGGCCGTGCGCGACGGGTTCCGGGAGGGCGAGCGGCTGGCCGCCGAAGCCGGCCACCCGATCCGGGTCACCGCCTTGCTCACCGCCATGCGGCACGCGGCCAAGAGCACCGAGATCGCCGAGCTGGTGGTGCGATACCGCGACGACGGCGTGTCCGGATTCGACATCGCGGGCGCGGAGGCCGGGTTCCCGCCGACCCGGCACCTGGACGCCTTCGAGTACCTCCGCCGGATGAACGCGCACTTCACGATCCACGCCGGTGAGGCGTTCGGCCTCCCCAGCATCTGGGAGGCGATCCAGTGGTGCGGTGCGGACCGGCTCGGCCACGGCGTGCGCATCGTGGACGACCTCACCGTGCGCGACCGGCCCTACGCGGCCGACGTGGCCGCCGCGGCGACGGCCGACCCCAGCGCGGTGCGGCTCGGCCTGCTCGCCGCCTACGTGCGCGACCGCCGGATCCCGCTCGAGATGTGCCCGAGCAGCAACGTGCAGACCGGGGCGGCCGAATCCGTTGCGCTGCACCCCATCTCGCTGCTGCGGAGGCTGAAGTTCCGCATCACGGTCAACACCGACAACCGGCTGATGAGCGGCACCTCGATGTCCCGCGAGATGGGCCTGCTGGTCGACGAGGCGGGGTGGACCACCCGCGACCTGCGCTGGGTCACGATCAACGCGATGAAGTCGGCCTTCATCCCGTTCGACGAGCGGCTGGCGCTGATCGAGGACGTCATCAAGCCGGGGTATGACGAGGAGGCACCCCCGAGCTGACGTCCAGCTCGTCCGCCGGCAACAACCGCGCGCGCAGCCGGTCCTCGCGCTCGAGCCGGAGACCGTCCCGACGCCGTCGGTCGGCCAGCACCGCGGCGAGCACGAGCTCCGGGTGCACACCGGGCGGGGGAGGGGGCGCCACGTGCCGCAGCATCTCGGCACAGAGCCGGTGGGCGACGTCGGCGCGGGCCATCGGAGTGAGGGTGTGCGCCCGGCCGAGGAACTGCCGGACCGCGACCGCCAGCCCGTCGGGCAGCGTGGCGATGTCGGCGGACCCGGCCCACTCCGCCAGGCCGGGTGGCATGCCCGGAGGGGGTGCGAGCCGCAACCGCACGCGCTCGCGGACCACGTAGGTGCCGGCCGCGTGGTCGCCCAACCGCTTGGCCTGGGTGCTGACCAGGGCGCTGATCAGCGCGGTCACGCCGAGGGTCACGAAGATCTCCACGACGCCGACCAGGGCCCGCACGAAGGCCTGGCGGAACTGGATCGGTCCGCCGTCGTCGCGCACCGTGCGCAGCCCGAGCGCCAGTTTGCCGAGGCTGCGGCCCCGGGTCGCCGACTCGAGCGCGGTGGGCAGCACCACGAGCGCGAGCACGATGACGACGGCCTGCCCGGTCTGCTGGAGTGCCTGGTCCTGCCCCAGGGTGATGGTCCGGCTCAGCAGGGCCAACAGCACCAGCGTGACCGCCATGGTGGCGAGGTCGACGAGACCCGAGACGACTCGCACCCCGATGCCGGCTGCGGGCAGCTCGAGGCTGACGGCCTCGCCGGTGACGAGGTCGTGGGCGCCGAAGGACAGGTCGAGCCGTTCCGCCATGGTGCCCGCAGCCTACGTCCCGAGGCCGCAGCTCGGCGCTTCCCGGGCGACCGGCTGTGGACGGGAGGCGCGGAGGCGACCGGCCCGGCATACGGTGGTCGGGTGGACCTGGACGCCTTCGTCGTGCGGCACCACCCGGAGTGGGCCCGACTCGAGCACCTGGTGCGCCGCCGGCGGCTGTCGGGGGCGGAGGCGGACGAGATCCTGGACAGCTACCAACGCGTGGCGACCCACCTGTCGGTCATCCGGTCCTCCGCGCCGGACCCGCAGACGGTGGCCTACCTCTCGTCGCTGCTGGCGCGGGCCCGGGCGAAGGCGGCGGGCACGCGCAACCACTCGTGGTCGGACGTGGCGGCGTTCTTCACCGAGACCTTTCCCGGCGCCCTCTACGAGATGCGCCGGTGGTGGATCGTCACGGCGCTCGTCAACGTGGCGGCGGCGTTCGTGCTCGGGTGGTGGCTGCTGGCCAACCCGCGGATCGTCTCCAGCCGGGTGTCCGCGGAGGAGATCAACCAGCTCGTGCACCACGAGGTGGAGGGCTACTACAGCGAGTACGCGGCGTCGCACTTCGCCGGTCAGGTGTGGACGAACAACGCGACCGTGGCCGGGTTGTGCGTGGCCCTCGGGGTGCTGGGGGTACCGGTGATCTACGTGCTGTTCCAGAACGTGCTCAACGTGGCGCTGATCGGGTCGATCATGGCCGACCACGGGCGAGGGGGCCTGTTCTTCGGGCTGATCCTGCCGCACGGGCTGCTCGAGCTGACCGCGGTGTTCATCGCGGCCGGGGTGGGGCTGCGACTGTTCTGGTCCTGGGTGGTGCCCGGAGACCGGACTCGTGGTCAGGCGCTCGCGGCAGCCGGGAGGTCGTCGGTCGCCGTCGTGCTGGGTCTCGCGGTGGTGCTGCTGGTCTCGGGTGTCATCGAGGCGTTCGTGACCCCGTCAGGTCTGCCGACGTGGGCCCGGATCGGCATCGGTGTCGTGGTCGAGCTGGCGTTCCTGGCCTACGTCTTCACCCTCGGTCGCTGGGCGCACCGGCGCGGCGCGCGTGGTGACGTCGCCGCACGCGACGCCGGGGACGTGCTGCCCGCGGCGGGCTGAACCGCGCCGGTCCCTCGGCCGCCGTTCCGTGGTTAGGATAGGCACACCTAACTTCCGGAGGTTGTCCATGAACGCTGCCCGAATCCGCCGCCCCGGCCCGGTCCTGGCCGGTGTCCTCGCGGTCCTGCTGCTGGCGGCCTGTGGCTCGTCGTCGGACGCGGGGCCGTCCGGGGACTCCGCCGCGCCCGCGGCCACCGGCTCCCCGGCGCCCGCGGCCGACGCGACCTCCGGGGCCGACGCGGCGAGGACGACCAGCCGACGTGCCTTTCCGGTGACCCTCGAGCACCGCTACGGCTCGACCACGATCGAGGAGCAGCCGGAACGGGTCGTGGCGGTCGGGCTCAACGAGCAGGACGCGCTGCTCGCGCTCGGCGTCGAGCCGGTCGGCGTGACGGCCTGGCTGGAGGCGTATCCCGGTGAGATCGGCCCGTGGGCCGAGGAGGCCCTGGACGGTGCGGACCTGCCCACCGTGCTGGACAGCTCGGACGGCATCGAGTTCGAGAAGATCGCCAGCCTGCAGCCGGATCTGATCCTCGCGCTCTACTCCGACCTCTCGAAGCAGGACTACCAGCGCCTCGGCCAGATCGCACCCGTGGTGGCGCAGCCGCCCGGGGTGTCCGACTTCGGTGTCTCGTGGCAGCAGGAAACCCGGGTCGTCGGCCGGGCCGTCGGGAAGCCGAAGGAGGCGGAGGCGCTGGTCGACGAGGTCGAGGCGACGTTCGCCACCGCGCGCAAGGAGCACCCGGAGTTCCAGGGCAAGAGCGCGTTGGAGGCCACGCCCTACGAAGGCTTCTGGGTGTATGGCGCGAACGACCCCCGCACCCGCGTGCTCCAGGAGCTGGGCTTCGTGATGCCGTCCGCCGTCGACCGGCTCATCGGTGACAAGTACGGCGCCAACATCAGCCTGGAGCGGGTGGACCTGCTGGACACCGACGTCATCGTCTGGCTCGTGGACGGATGGGCACCGGGACGCAAGGAGGTCCACCAGCAGAAGGTCTACGCCCACCAACCGGTGGTCACCGAGGGCCGTGAGGTCTTCATCGACAACGCCTCGGACTTCGGCCAGGCGAACTCGTTCGTGAGCGTCCTCAGCCTGCCCTACACGCTGGACCGGCTGGTGCCGCGGCTCGCGGCGGCCGTGGACGGCGACCCGGGCACGAAGGTGCCCGGGTCCTGAGGGCTGGTCCTTCCCGCCACGGGATCCGGCCGCTGGCAGCGAGACGGACGACGTCACAAGGTTAGGCTTACCTAATGATAACCTCCGGCTCGCGGGCCAACGGAGGGTGAAGGAGTGAGGAAGCACATGGCGAGCACCACCGCAGCTCCGGGCCGGCCGCCCTCGACATGGCGCACCGTCCTGGTCCCCGTGCTCGCGTTGGTGTGCTTCGGTCTCGCCGCGTGCGGCAGCGGTACTCCCGCGGCCACGTCGACACCTTCCGCGCCGGGTGCGCCAGCGAGCGGGTCCACGGGCGCCGATGGCGACGCGTCGGCCGATCCCACACCGCTGCAGGAAGGCGGCTACCCGCGCACCGTCCAGACCCTGCACGGTCCGGTGACGATCGAGGAGGAGCCCGGGCGCATCGTGGCGCTGAGCTTCGCGACCGCGGATGCGTTGCTGTCACTGGGCATTCACCCGTCCGCCGTCGCCACGAACCCGAGCACCCTCGCGGCCAGCACCCCGTGGTTGGCCGCACGGATCAAGGGCGTCGCCGACGGGGAGCTCGTCTCGTCCGCCGGCGTGCCGAACTTCGAGGCCATCGCGGCGAAGCAACCGGACCTCATCCTCGCCGAGACGTGGCAGGTGTCCGACAAGAAGGTGTTCGACCGGCTCAACACGATCGCGCCGACCGTGGTCGCCGACTCCGACGCACTCAACGTGGACTGGGACGTCCGGCTGGCCTCGGTGGCCGAGGCGGTGGACCGGTCGCCGAAGGCCGAACAGGTCGTCGCGCGGATCCAGCGCCAGTTCAAGGCCGTCGGCAACGAGGTGCCCGACATCTCCTCGAAGACCTACCAGTGGGTCGCCATCGGCCCCCAGGGCTACCAGTTCGGCAACGGATCGATCTTCGAGCTGTTCGGGCTGAAGCCTGCTGCCAACCAGGACAACTCCCAAAACGGCCCGCTCTTGTCGAAGGAGAAGACCGGGGATCTCGACGCCGATCTGCTCGGCGTGTTTCCGAGGACGCCCGCGTTGCGCCACGAGGCCGAGCAGGACCCGCTGTTCCAGCAGCTGCCGGCCGTGCGCAACGGCACGGTCTACTGGTCCGGGTTGGCCTTCGCCAACGCGATCAACTCGCCCGGTCCGCTGGCCCTCGACTGGATGCGGGCCAAGCTGGCCCCGACCGTCCGGAAGCTCGGGTGAGTGGCACCCGCACCACCAGTTCCGGCCCCACCGGTGATGGGCCGGTGACGAGCCACCCCGAGACCACCGGCGAAGGAGGGGCCGTGGCGACCACCCCGACATCGACCGCACCTCCGGCAGTCGCCCCACCGCGCTCCGGCCGACCCCACGGCGTCGCGCGCAACACCTGGATGCGAGGGCTCGGCCTGCTGGCGGTGATCTCGGTCCTCGTCCTCGTCGTGCTGGTCAGCATCGCGATCGGGACCAAGGACATCCCCCTGCCCGTGGTCTGGGACTCCCTGGTCCACCGCACGGGAACGGACGACTTCTACGTCATCCGCGACCTGCGGCTCCCGCGCACCGTCGTCGGGCTCTGCGTGGCCGTGGCCCTGGGGGTGTCCGGAGCCCTGATCCAGGCGCTGACCCGCAACCCGTTGGCCGATCCCGGGATCCTCGGCGTCAACTCCGGCGCCGCGTTCTTCGTGGCGATGGGCTTCTGGGCGTTGGGGATCCGCACCATCTCCGGCTACGTCTGGTTCGCGTTCGCCGGAGCGCTGGCCCTCACCGTCGCGGTCTACCTGATCGGCTCGGCCGGGCGGGGGCCGGCCGACCCGGTGCGGTTGGTCCTGGCGGGGGTCGCCCTCGGTGCCGTGCTCACCGGACTGACCACGGCCCTGACCCTGCTGGATCCCGGCACCTTCGACCAGATGCGCAGCTGGAACGCGGGATCGGTGGTGGGCATCAAGTTCGACGTGCTGGTGCCCGTCCTGCCCTTCCTCGTGGTCGGACTCGCGCTCGCCGGCGTCGTCGCTCGTCCCCTGAACAGTCTGGCCCTCGGGGAGGACCTCGCCTCGGCACTCGGCACGCACGTCACCACGGTCCGCGTCGTGGTGATCATCGCGGTGACCCTGCTGGCCGGTGGCGCCACGGCGATCGCCGGCCCGATCGGGTTCATCGGACTGATGGTGCCGCACGTGGCACGCTGGATCGTCGGTCCGGACCAGCGGTGGATCCTGGCCTACACCGTCGGGTTGGCGCCGATCGTGCTGTTGGTCTCCGACATCATCGGCCGGGTGATCATCCGTCCCGGTGAGGTGCCGGTGGGCATCGTCACGGCCTTCGTCGGCGCCCCGGTGCTGATCGCCCTGGTCCGGCGCAAGAAGGCGAGCGGGCTGTGAGTGGCGTGCAGGCGCGCGCGGGTGCCGGTGTCGATAAGGCGACGCGGATCGATTTCGGGCGGCGGACCGTGCGGATGCGGCATCGCGGGATCTGGCTGCGGCTCGACCTGCGCACGCTGCTGGTCTGCGGTGTCCTCCTCGGCGGAGCGGTGCTGCTGTGCCTGCTCGGGTTGGCGCTGGGTGACTACAAACTCAGCCTGGGGCAGGTGGTCTCGACGATCGTGGGGCGGGGCGAGGGGTTCGCGCGCACCGTCGTGCTCGAGTGGCGGATGCCGCGCGTCCTCGCCGCGTTGCTGTTCGGCGCAGCCCTGGGCGCCAGCGGCGCGGTGTTCCAGTCGCTCACCCGCAACCCGCTCGCGAGCCCGGACATCATCGGCTTCACGACCGGCTCCTACACCGGGGCGCTCCTCGTCATCATCCTGCTGGGCGGGTCCTACGTGCAGGTCGCGGCCGGCTCCCTGGTGGGTGGGCTGGTGACCGCCGCCGCGGTCTACCTGCTCGCCTACCGGCATGGTGTGCAAGGTTTCCGACTGATCGTGACCGGCATCGGCGTCTCGGCGATGCTCGTGTCCGTCAACACCTGGCTGATGCTGACGTCGGACCACGATGTGGCTGTCTCCGCGGCGGTCTGGGGGGCCGGGTCGCTGAACAGCATCGGGTGGAGCCAGGCGGGTGTCGGCGGGGTGGTCGTGGTGGCGCTGCTGCTCCTGCTCGTGCCGCTGGCGCGCGATCTGCGCCAGCTCGAGCTCGGTGACGACGCGGCGCGGGCGTTGGGGGTCACCGCCGAACGATCCCGTCTCGCGCTGGTGGTGATCGGAGTGGCCCTCATCGCCACCGTCACCGCGGCCGCCGGACCGATAGCCTTCGTGGCGCTCGCCGCCCCCCAGGTCGGGATCCGCCTGGTCCACGCGACCGGTATGGCGCTCGTGCCGGCCGCCTGCACCGGGGCCGTGATGCTGTGCGCGGCCGATCTGACGGCCCAACACGTGCTGCCCACACCGCTTCCGGTGGGCCTGGTGACCGTCGTCGTGGGCGGTGGCTATCTCGTCTGGTTGCTGGTCGTCGAAGCCAGGAGGCGACTGTGAACCTGCACACGCGCACACGACGCTCGATGGACAACTCTGTGAAGGACGACGACATGGCTGTGACCGAGATGACCGACAGGACCGACGTGAGCAACGGCGCCAACGGTTCCGCCGGGACGGCGAGCCCGCGACTGAGCGTGCAGGAGGCCACCATCGGCTACGACCGCAAGGTGATCTCCGAGGACCTGACCGTGTCGATCCCGGACGACTCGTTCACGGTGATCGTGGGACCGAATGCCTGCGGCAAGTCGACCCTGCTGCGTGCGTTGTCCCGGCTGCTGCGACCCCAGCGCGGTGAGGTGGTGCTCGACGGGCGCTCGATCCAGCGCTACCGCGCCAAGGAGGTGGCCCGTCGCCTCGGGTTGCTGCCGCAGAGCTCGATCGCTCCGGACGGCATCACCGTCGCCGACCTCGTGGCGCGCGGTCGCTACCCGCACCAGAAGCTGATCAAGCAGTGGACCGACGCCGACGAGTCCGCCGTTGCCGAGGCGATGGCCGCCACCGGGGTGTCCGACCTGTCCTCCCGCCTGGTCGACGAACTCTCCGGTGGTCAGCGGCAACGCGTCTGGGTCGCACTGGTCCTGGCCCAACAGACCCCGTTGCTGCTGCTCGACGAGCCGACGACGTTCCTCGACGTGGCCTACCAGATCGAGCTGCTCGAGCTGTTCACCGACCTGCACCACGCCGGCAACACCCTCGTGGCCGTCCTGCACGACCTCAACCAGGCGGCGCGCTACGGCACCCACCTGATCGCGATGAAGGAGGGCCGCGTCGTGGTCGAGGGGCCACCGCGCGAGATCGTCACGGCGGACCTGGTGCGGGAGGTCTTCGGCCTGGACTGCCAGGTGGTGCCGGACCCCGTCACCGGCACCCCGATGGTGGTGCCGCTGGGCCGACGGCGGCCCGCCTAACTGTGCGGCTGGTCCGCCGGCCCGCTGCGCTCGCGGCCGCGGATCAATCCGGCGACGGTGCGGATGACCGGGGTGTCGACGCCGTGCCGTTCGCCGAGCCTGGCCACCTCGCCCAGGATCGCGTCGACCTCGCCACGCCTACCCAGCAGGTGGTCGAGAAGCATCGACGGGCGCGCGTGGGGGATCCTTCCGCCCAGGTGCTGCACGTGGGCGATCGGGTCACCGACATCCAGCTCGATCCCCGCGGCTCCGGCCACGGCCACCGCTTCGCGGGCGCATCCCTCGGCCACGCGCCAGGCATCCGGGTCGTCCATGACCCCGCCGATCGTCATACCGGTCAGGCAGGTCGTGCCGGAGAAGGCGACGTTCATGATCAGCTTCTCCCAGACCATCCGGTCGGTGTCGTCGAACAACCGCACCTCGAACCCCGCGCTCGTCCACACGTCCGCCGAGGCCTTCAGGTCGGCCGGAGGCAGTCCGGCGAAGGCGCCGAAGCGCACCATCTCCATGCCGTTGTGGTGCACCTCGCCGGGCGTCGACACCGAGGCCCCGAACCCGCCGACGACTCCGATGGCCAGCCGCTCGGCGCCGAGCACTCCGGCGGCGCGCTGCGGGGACCCGAGACCGTTCTGGATGGTCTGCACCACCGTGTGTCGCCCCAGCAGCGGGCGGGCCGCCTGCGCCGCCTCCTCCACGTCGAACGCCTTGGTCGCGATGATCACGAGGTCACACTCGCCGATCCCCGCGGTGTCCGTGGACATCGACGCGAGGGGCACCGTGTGGTCACCGCTGGCCCCGTGCACCCGCAGACCGTGCGCACGCACGGCCTCGACGTGGTCGGGCCACAGGCAGACACCGTGCACCTCGTGCCCGGCGAGCTGCATGAGTCCGGCATACACCGATCCCATGGCCCCGCAACCCACGATCGCGACCTTGCTGTATGACGCCATGAGGCCACCCTGTCAGAGCAGCCCCCGGGACTTGAGCTCGAGGTAGTGGTCCGCGAGCGCGGCCGGCAACTCCTCGGGTGGTGCGTCCAGCACCTCGACGCCCAGGCGCGCACACGCCTCGGCGGTCCGCCGTCGGAGCGCGAGGGTGCGGGTGGCCGCCGCAGCGTCGTAGACGGCCTCGACGTTCGACCGCTCCGTCGTCATCGCCACGACGGTGGGGTCGGCCACGGAGGCCAGCACCACCCGGTGGTGGGCGGTCAGCGAGGGCAGCACGGGCAGCAGCCCTTCCTCGACCGCGGCCGGCTCGAGGGAGGTGAGCAGCACCACCAGGGCCCGCCGACGGCTCAGCCTGCCGACGGCCCCCGCGAGCGCCACCCAGTTCGCCTCCAGCAGGGCCGGTTCCAGCGGAGCCATTGCTGTCACGAGGCCGTGCAACAGGTCGGTGCGGTTGCCGGAACCGCTGACCTTGGCGCGGACCCGTCGGTCCCCGGCGAGCAGGTCGACCCGGTCGCCGGCCCTCGACGCCAGGGCAGCGAGCAGCAGTGCCGCATCCAGCTCGGCGTCCAGCCGAGGCATGTCGAGCACCCGGGCGGCGGAGGTCCGGGACGTGTCCAGCAGGAGGATGATCCGCCGGTCGCGCTCGGGCTGCCAGGTGCGCACCACGACGGACCGGCGTCGGGCCGTGGCCCGCCAGTCGATGGACCGGACGTCGTCCCCGTCGACGTAGTCGCGCAGCGAGTCGAACTCGGTGCCCTGGCCCCGGATCCGTACGGCCGAGCGTCCATCGAGCTGGCGCAGCCTGGCCAGCCTGCTGGGCAGGTGCTTCCGCGAGGTGAACGGTGGCAGCGCCCGGACCGACCCGGGCACGGCCCGCGAGGCCTGCCGCGCGGCGAGGCCCAGCGGGCCCAGGCTGCGCACCGTCACCAGGTCGGCCTGCCGGTCACCACGACGGGTCGGGCAGAGAGTCGTGGTCAGCCGGGTGCGCTCCCCGCCGTCCAGCCGCACCGCGTGCCGGTTGTCCCGTGCCCCCGCCGACGGCTGCCAGGCGTCCCGCAGCACTCCGCGGAACCTCCGTCGGCCCTGGTTGGTCACGAGCAGCGAGCTGCTGGTCTGCTCACCCAGTCGGACCTGGCCCACACTCGGCCGCTCGATCGCCAGGGCCCGGAGGGGCGTGGCGCCGGCCAGGTCGACACCGACCGCCGCCGCCACCACGAGCCACCACCAGCCGACGGTCGCCAGGGTCGGCCACACCGCGAGCGGCACCAGCCCGAGCAGCACCAGCACGACGGTCCGGCCGGTCAACGCCATGTCAACGGGCCCGTCAGCGGGGAACCGGCACCGAGGCCAGGGCGCTGTCGAGAACGGTCGAGACGTCGACGCCCTCCAGTTCGGCCTCCGGACGGAGCGCGAGGCGATGGGCGAGGGTCGCGCGGGCCAGGGCCTTGACGTCGTCGGGAGTCACGAAGCCGCGCCCGCTCAGCCAGGCCCAGGCCCGGCTCGTGGCGAGCAACGCGGTCGCCCCGCGAGGACTGACACCGAGCGCGAGCGAGGGGGACTGCCGGGTGGCCCGCGCGACGTCGACGATGTAGGCGGCCACCTCTGCTGCCACGGCCACTCGTCGCACCGCGGCCGCGCCGGCGCGTAGGTGGTCGGGGCCGGCCACCGCGCGCACGCCGGCCGCCGCCAGGTCGCCCGGGTCGAAGCCGGCGGCGTGCCGGTTCACCACCTCGATCTCGTCGTGGCGGGGCGGCAGCGGCAGGACCGCCTTCAGCAGGAACCGGTCGAGCTGTGCCTCGGGCAGCGGGTAGGTGCCTTCGTACTCGACCGGATTCTGGGTGGCGGCCACCAGGAACGGCTCCGGCAGCGGCCGGGTGTCGCCGTCGACCGAGACCTGCCGCTCCTCCATCGCCTCCAGCAACGCGGATTGCGTCTTGGGCGGGGTCCGGTTGATCTCGTCCGCGAGCAGCAGGTTGGTGAAGACCGGGCCGGGCCGGAAGCGGAACTGCGAGGTGCCCGCGTCGTAGACCATGGATCCGGTGATGTCGCCCGGCATCAGGTCCGGCGTGAACTGCACCCGTTTGGTCTCGACCGCGAGTGCCGCAGCGAGGGCGCGGACCAGGAGGGTCTTCGCGGTGCCGGGCACCCCCTCGAGCAACAGGTGCCCGCGGGTCAGCAGCGCGATCAGGACGCCGGACACCGCGGCGTCCTGACCGACCACGGCCTTGGCCACCTCGTGGCGCACCGCCAGCAGCGCCTCGCGCGCCGCCTCCTCCTGCTGGCGCGGGGCCGGGTCGTGCGCGGCGTCACTCATGCGGTGGCCTTCCTTGGGTGGAACCTCATCGGCGGACCTCCTCCTCCAGGGATGCCAGACCCTGTGCAGTCTGCACGAGGGCCTCGTCGGACTGCGGGTCCGGTCCCTCGAGCAGGTGCCGGACCTCTTCGACGGGACGACCGCTGGCCGCCGCTGCCGCGACGGCCACCTGGGGCGTCGGTGCCGCCGGCGGAAGACCCAGGTATGCGGTGAGGTGCCGTCGGGTGGCGGCGCGCAGCACCGCAGCCGCTCGCCCGCGATCACCCGCCCGTCGGTAGAGCCGACCTCGGCTCTCGGTCGCTTCCGCGGCGCGGACGACCACCGGCAGGGGCTCGGTGACCAACGGGCCGAGGCGCCGCCCCCGCCATACCATCGCCGCGGCGACGGCCGTGGCCACGAGGGCCAGCGCCGGCGCGAACCAGGCCGGGAACAGTGGCACGGGTGCGGACTCGTCGGAAGCGGCGATGTCGGTGTAGTCGGCGACGTACCAGACCAGGTGCGGCGAGGCGCCCAGAGCCCGGAGCGCGACGGCTGCGTTGTCCGCGTCGGTCACGGTGGCGTTCTGCAGGACCTCCCGACTGCCCACCAACACGACAGGCGGGACCCGCTCGCCCGCCGCCCCGACGCCGGGGAGGGTGACGAGGTAGCCGGCCGGGCCGAGGACGTCGCTGCGGTCCGCGGCGTCTCCGGCCGGGGGAAAGCAGACCTGGCCCTGCGCATCGGGCCGGACCGAGTAGAGCACGTCGCCTCGAGAGAGGCGTTCGCCGTCCCGGGCCAGCGGGGGTTCGAGTGGCCCGCGCCCCGGCGAGCAGGCGGCGGGCAGGTCGCCGGTGGAGGTCGTGTGGCGGGCCTCGACCGGCAGGTCGAGCCCGTCCAGCACGGTGTTGTCGGGCAGGGCCAGGACGACCCGGTCGGCGCCCCGGACGTGGTCAAGGGCGGTGCGTGCGGTCGTGGGGGAGAGCTCCTCGGTGCGGGTCATCACGACACTGGTGCCGGGCCCGATCCGTTGGTCCAGCAACGCGTCCTGGGACCGGACGACGGTCACCTCCACGCCGTGCTGCCGCAAGACCTCGGCGACGGCCTCGGCGCCCCGTGCCCCGGGGTTTCGGGGGTCCAGGGCCTGGCGGTTGCTCGCCTCGTGCGCGGTGACCAGCCAGGTGAGTGCTGCCACGAGGAGGACCACGACGCCCCACGCGACCCGGCCCCGCCACCGGGGTCTGCCCCGCTGAGCGCTCGCTTGGGCACCGGGCCCCTGCGCCTGTCGCTGCTCCGCTTCGGGGGTGGTGGTGGCCGCGGTGCTCACGGCGCCGGCTCCACTGCGGCACCGTGCACCGGACGGGTGGCGGCGAGTTCCCGGTCAAGGCTCAGGACGGCGGCCGCCCAGTCCCGCGAGGCCCGGGTGTCGCCGTAGCAGACGGCGTCGAACCACCCTGCCGCCGTGCGTAGTTCGCGGGTCCGGTCAGGGAACGGCGTCGCCAGCGCCACTGCGATCTCGTGCGCGGTGAGCCCTGGCGTGTCAGGCACCAGTGTGCGCCGGACGGCGTCGGAAGCGATGGCGCGGAAGGCGTCGAGCAGCGCGTCGTCGGTCCGGCCCTCGGCGAACGCGCGGGCCGCACGGTCGCGATAACCGGAGGCATCGAGGGCGGGCTCGTCGAGCACGACCGCGCCACTGCGGCGGGCGCCCCGGCGTTCACGACGGACGCGGGGCAGCAGCCAGCACAGTCCCACGACGACCAGGATCACGACGAGCACGAGGAAGACGGTGGGGAATCCGCCGCCGAGGGCCGCGCCGAAGAGGCGCTCCCACAGGTCGGCGAGCCACCGGCCGAGCCGGTCGAGCACGGAGTCGGCCTCGAGGTAGCGGCCGCGCGAAAGCTCGTGCTGCACCTCGCTCCGTGCCCGGTCGCCGGAGGGGTCCACCGGCGACCAGGCAGCGAGGACGGCCAGCACGCTCACCCTTGTTGCACCGCCCGTGCCAGGGTCACATCGAGCGCCTCACGGCGGATCCGCTGGTCCAGGTAGAGCAGGCAGGCCACCCCGGCGGTGAACGGTGTCGTCACGGCGCCCACGACGAGCTGCACCAGGTTCAGCACGGCGGTGCTGAGGGCCGACGTGCCGGACGGATCCACCTCGGTGAGGACGACGCCGACCGGTATGGACAGGACGAGGGCGACGACCCCGGCCACCAGCGCGGCGAGGAGGGTGATGCCGAGGATCCGCCAGAACGGTGATCCCGAGGTCAGCCGCCAGGACCGGCCGAGGCTGGCCCCGACCCCGAGGCGTTCGAGCACCGTGGCCGGCCCGGCCATCGACAGCCGCACCACGAACCACACCACGACGATCAGGCCGAGGAGCATGAGTGGAACCGCTGCCGTCTGGGCGGCCTCGGCGGTCGCTCCCGCTGCCGCCATGATCACGATCGGAATGAAGATGATGACGAAGAAGACCGCGACCACGATCAGGTAAGTGAGGATGTTCACGCCGATGAGCGGTAGCAGGCGGGCCCGCGTCTCGCGCCAGGTCTGGCCGATACCGGCCTTGGCGCCGAGCACGGCCTGGCTCACGACGTAGACGATGAAGCCGCTGAGCAAGAGGCCACCGAGTCCGGAGGCGATGGTGGGCAGCGTCTCGATGGCCAGGGCAGTGAGTTCCTGGTCGGTGCTGCCGGTCACCGTCGTTCGTTGCTGCAGCCACAGGGCAACCAGCACCGACGGGATGAGGAAGATCGCGCCCACGAGGAAGCCGAGCCCGAGCGTTGCCTGCGGGTTGGCCCGGATCGTCTTGATCGCGCCGTCGAAGATGTCACCCAGCCCCAGGGGCCGCAGGGGCACCACTCCCGGTCGCGGAGCGGCCGCCGGATAGGGCGACCATCCGCCATACCCGCCCTGCCCCGGCGGAGGCCCTCCGTACCCCGGAGGGGGCGGAGCGCCGTACCCGGGTGGCGGTGCTCCGTAGCCGGGAGGTGGAGGACCGCCGTAGCCCGGAGGGGCTGGCGGGCCGTAGCTCGGAGTGGGTGGCGCGCCGTGCCCCGGAGCCGGGGAGTCGCCGCGTGGCGGGCCGGTTGCTGGCGGGCTGCCCGGGGGCGGCCACGAGTCGTCGGGCGGTGGCGGCGCTCCCGGAGGAGGGAACCTGCTGCTGTCGTCGGACATGTGACCCCCTGCAGTTCGCTTCGGTGCGTTCGAACCTAGCGTCTCTGCGCCGGATCTCGTTGCCCCACCTGTGGATATCGGCACAAGGCCCCGGTCGCACGCTCCACCGACCGGGCCCGGGCGGGCTGCGCGCCGAGTGCCTCGTGCTCGGCCACCAGCCGTGGTTCGTCCCGGCACAGGGCCAACCCGCGGCGCCACAGCACGAGGGGAGGTTTGCGGTGTTCGCGCAGGTCTCGCAGCAGTCGGCGGCAGAAGGTCAGCCACCGGTGGTTGCGGACGCAGTAGGCGGCGGCCAGCACCCCACGCGCTCGCAGGTCGGAGACCACATGGCCGGCGAAGATGCCTTCGGCAATGACCACCTGGCCAGGTGCGGCGTGCACCTCTCGCGTACCGGTCGCGCGGGAGGCGCTGATGTCGTAGACCGGGACGTGGACGGTCCCGTCGGAGCACAGGGTCACCAGCGCCTGGACGGCCGCGTCGTGGTCCCACGAGCGAGGGTCGTCCCAGTCGGGGATGCCGAGCGGCCCCATCGGCAGGTCGGGGTCGCCCCCGTCCCGGTAGAAGTCATCGAGCCGGACGATCGGCCACGTGTGTCGTCGGGACAACCGTCCGGCCAGACGCGACTTGCCAGCCCCGCTCGGGCCGGTGAGCACCAACACCCGGCGAGAGGGAGCACTGGCCGGCGAGCCGGTGGGTCGTGCGGGGTCCGTCACAGGGCGTCAGTCTACGGCCTCCC
>CAYRLV010000029.1:0-15582 GCA_964425155.1 uncultured Ornithinicoccus sp.
TGGCCGGCTACGGCGGCTCCTTGTCCGGTGAGCACGGCGACGGGCAGAGCCGCGGAGAGCTCCTCGGCCGGATGTTCGGCGACCGGCTGGTCACGGCGTTCGAGGAGGTCAAGGCCCTCTTCGACCCGGGCAACCGGATGAACCCGGGCAAGGTCGTGCACCCGGCGGCCCTCGACGAACACCTGCGGCTGGGCGGTCACTGGGCCCCGCGACCGGTCTCCGGGCTGCACTTCGCCTACCCCGAGGACGGCGGATCGTTCGTCCAGGCCGCGAATCGGTGTGTCGGCGTGGGCAAGTGCCGGCAGCACAGCACCGAGGGCGGTGCGGTCATGTGCCCGTCCTTCCAGGTGACCGGCGAGGAGGAGCACTCCACCCGCGGACGGGCCCGGCTGCTCTTCGAGATGCTCGACGGGCACGGTGACGGCCCGGTCCAGGACGGGTGGCGCTCCACCGAGGTCCGGGACGCGCTCGACCTCTGCCTGGCCTGCAAGGGATGCAAGACGGACTGTCCCGCGGACGTGGACATGGCGACCTACAAGGCCGAATTCCTCGCGCACCACTACCACCGCCGGCTCCGCCCGCGCGGACACTACGCCCTCGGCTGGCTGCCGGTCGCGGCCGGGATCGTGTCGGTCGCTCGCGCTGCTCGTGCCGTCAACGCGCTGACGTCCCGCCGCTCGTTGGCCAGGGCTGCGACCCGGCTCGCCGGAGTGGAGGACCGCGAGATCCCTGCGTTCGCACCGCAGTCGCTGCAGCAGTGGTGGAGCCAACGCGGGCCGCACGGGAGCGGCGAGCGCGGCACGGTGGTGCTCTGGCCGGACACGTTCACCAACCGCTTCCACCCGCACATCGGCCAGGCGGCCGTGGAGGTGCTCGAGTCGGCGGGGTGGCAGGTCGAGATCCCCTCCGGTCACCTGTGCTGCGGGCTCACCTGGATCTCGACCGGTCAACTGCCCACGGCCAAGCGGATGCTGCGCCGCACGGTCGGGCGGCTGGCCGAGCACGTCCGCGCCGGCGGCTTCGTGGTCGGTCTGGAGCCGAGTTGCACCGCGGTCTTCCGCAGTGACGCCCCTGACCTGTTGCCCGAGGACCGGGACGTGGCGCGGCTGCGTGATCACACGCTGACCCTCGCCGAGCTGCTCCAGGAGCACTCCCCCGGCTGGGCACCGCCACGGCTCGGTGGCCGGGCCCTGGCCCAGGTCCACTGCCACCAGCACGCGGTACTCGGCTGGGACGCGGACGCGCAGCTGCTCGAACGGGCCGGCGTGGACGCGGAGAACCTCGAGGCGGGCTGTTGCGGGCTGGCCGGCAACTTCGGGTTCGAGCGCGGCCACGGACAGATCAGCCGGGACATCGCCGAACGGGCGATGCTCCCTCGGATTCGGGGGGCGGACGCCGAGACGACGGTCCTGGCCGACGGGTTCAGCTGCCGCACCCAGCTGCACGAGCTGGACAGCGGCGGCCACGAGGGCGTCCACCTGGCCGAGCTGCTGCGCGTCGGCCTCAGTCCCCGCTGAGCTCCGGGGTCGGGTCGGGGAGCGCCGCCGGCCCCCGTCCGTGTCACGCGTGAGCCGGCACGTCTCGAACGGCGCCGATCTGCCGCATGATCGCGCGGGCCGCGGGTACGAGGGAGGACTGAACCACCACGACGCCGGTCGACGAGAAGGAGGAGCGACGATGGCTGACCAGTTGGTGGCCGACTACCTGTTGCAACGCTTGCGGGAATGGGACGTGGACAAGGTCTTCGCCTATCCCGGAGACGGCATCAACGGGCTCGTCGGTGCCTTCGGACGCGCCGACGACCAGCCGAAGTTCGTGCAGGCCCGGCACGAGGAGATGGCGGCCTTCGAGGCGGTGGGCTACGCCAAGTTCACCAGCAAGGTCGGGGTGTGCATGGCGACGTCCGGTCCCGGAGCCGTGCACCTGCTCAACGGCCTGTATGACGCCAAGCTCGACCACGTGCCCGTCGTCGCCATCGTGGGGCAGACCGCCCGCAGCGCGATGGGAGCCTCCTACCAACAGGAGATCGACCTGATCAGCCTCTACAAGGACGTCGCCTCCGACTACGTCCAGATGGTCACCGTGCCCGAGCAGCTCCCCATCGTGCTCGACCGTGCGCTGCGGATCGCCTCGGGTCAGCGCACCGTGACCGCGGTCATCGTTCCCGCCGACGTCCAGGAGCTCCCCTACTCACCGCCCACCCACGAGTTCAAGATGTCGCCCGGGAGTGTCGGCACCGCCTGGCCCACGCCGGCCGTCGACGACGCCGCCGTCCGCCGAGCCGCCGACGTGCTCAACGCCGGCGAGAAGGTCGCCATGCTGGTCGGCGCCGGCGCGGCCGGCGCACCCACCGAGGTCGAGCAGGTCGCCGACCTGCTCGGGGCAGGAGTCGCCAAGGCGCTCCTCGGCAAGGACGTGCTGTCCGACGAGCTGCCGTTCGTCACCGGGTCCATCGGCCTGCTCGGCAGCAAGCCGAGCTATGAGCTGATGATGGGCTGCGACACGCTGCTCACCGTGGGATCCAGTTTTCCCTACACGCAGTTCCTGCCCGAGTACGACCAGGCGCGCGCCGTGCAGATCGATCTCGACCCGCGAATGATCGGGATCCGCTACCCCTACGAGGTCAACCTGGTCGGGGACGCGGCGGCCACGCTGCGCGCCCTCATCCCTCTGCTGGAGCGCAAGGAGGACCGGTCCTGGCAGGACGAGGTGCGCCACAACGTGACCGACTGGTGGGAGACCATGGACCAACGGGCAGCCGTCGAGGCCGACCCGATCAACCCGATGCGGCTGTTCTCCGAACTGTCCCCCAAGCTGCCGGACGACGTGATCGTGACGGCCGACTCCGGCAGCGCAGCGAACTGGTACGCCCGGCACCTGCGCTTCCGTGGCAACATGCGCGGCTCGCTCTCCGGCAACCTGGCCACGATGGGCCCCGGCGTGCCCTACGCCATCGGCGCCAAGTTCGGCCACCCCGACCGGCCGGCCATCGCCTTCGCCGGTGACGGCGCCATGCAGATGAACGGGCTGGCCGAGCTGATCACGATCAAGCGCTACTGGGAGGAGTGGGCCGACCCACGGCTCGTCGTCGCGGTGCTGCACAACAACGACCTCAACCAGGTGACCTGGGAGCTGCGTGCCATGGGTGGGGACCCGAAGTTCGTGCAATCGCAGGCGATCCCGGACGTCGACTATGCAGCCTTCGCCACCGGCTTGGGGCTGCGGGGCATCACCGTCACCGAGCCCGGCGAGATCGGCCCGGCGTGGGACGAGGCCCTCTCCGCGGACCGCCCCGTGGTGCTGGACGTGCACGTGGACGCCGACGTCCCACCCATTCCTCCACACGCGACCTTCGAGCAGGCGAAGAACACGGCCGAGTCGCTGGCCAAGGGCGACGAGGACCGGTGGGGCGTGATCAAGGAGGGAGTCAAGACCAAGGCACAGGAGTTCCTGCCGAACAGGAAGTGAGGTCCCGTGTCCGCTCTGGACGAGCCCACGATCGACCAGGTCACCGCCTGCGCCTACACGGTGCCCACCAGTTCGCCGGAGGCGGACGGCACCTTGGCGTGGGACTCCACCACCATCGTCACCGTCCTCGTCCGTGCGGGGGACACGGTGGGCACCGGATGGACCTACGGTCCCCCGGCCTGCGCCACCGCCGTTCGCAACCTGCTCACGGACGTGGTGGTCGGACGGCAAGCCCTCGACGTGGGCGGTGCCTACGAGGCGATGTCACGACAGCTGCGCAACGCCGGCCGGCAAGGCATCGCCGGCTACGCGCTCTCCGCGGTCGACGTCGCCCTCTGGGACCTGATGGCGCGGCTGCTCGGCGTCCCCCTGCATCGCTTGCTCGGCGCGGAGCGGGACCGGGTGCCGATCTACGGCAGCGGTGGCTTCACCACGTACGACGACGCCCGGCTCGACGAGCAGCTGCAGGGTTGGCTGGGGCTGGGAGCCCGGGCGGTCAAGATCAAGATCGCTGAGGAGTGGGGCACCCGGGAGGAGAGAGATCTCGCGCGGATCAGACAGGTGCGCGAGACAGTCGGGCCGGCCGTGGCGCTGATGGTCGACGCGAACGGCGGCTACTCCGTGAAGCAAGCTGTGCGGGTGGCCCAGGAAGCCGCCGAGCTGGGGGTCTCATGGCTCGAGGAGCCGGTCTCGTCGGACGACCTCGAGGGCTTGCGCATCGTGCGTTCCCAAGTCGTTGCCGAGGTCACGGCAGGCGAATATGGCTGCGAACCCTACTATTTCCGGCGAATGTGTGAGTCCGGCGCGGTGGACTGCCTGCAGGCAGACGCGACGCGGTGCGGAGGAGTGACCGGTTGGCTGCGCGCCGCGACTGTCGCGGCCGCATACGGGCTCGACCTATCGGGCCACTGTGCACCACACCTCCACGCGCCGGTCGCCGCCGCAATCCCGAACCTCCGCCACCTGGAGTGGTTCCACGACCACGTGCGGATCGCCGACCTGGCCTTCGACGGAGCTGCTCGGCCGCACCAGGGGATGTTGTCACTCGACCGGTCCGCACCCGGGCACGGGATCACCGTGCGGCAGCCGGACCTGGCGCCCTACGAGGTCCACTCGTGAGTGTGGAGACCGGCCGGATCACCACCGCCATCCCGGCCCGGATGGACCGGCTGCCGTGGGCCCGATGGCACTGGATGATCGTCGTCGGGCTCGGCACGGTCTGGATCCTGGACGGCCTCGAGGTGACCATCGTCGGCTCCATGTCCGACGCCCTCAAGAGCAGCTCCGGGCTGTCGATGAGCAGCACCGACATCGGCGTGGCCGGCGCCGTGTACGTGGCCGGCGCGTGTTCCGGGTCGCTCGTCTTCGGACAGCTCACCGACCGGTTCGGCCGTAAGAGACTGTTCATGGTCACCCTCGTGGTCTATCTGCTGGGCACCGTGGCGACCGCCTTCTCGATGAGCCCGATCTGGTACTTCGCCTGCCGGTTCGTGACCGGCACCGGCATCGGCGGCGAGTACGCCGCGATCAACTCCGCCATCGACGAGATGATCCCGGCGAAGTACCGCGGACGCGCCGATGTCGCCATCAACGGCTCCTACTGGTTGGGAGCGGCGGCCGGCGCGCTGCTCACGGTCCTGCTGCTCGACCCGAAGCTGATCCCGGCCTGGCTGGGCTGGCGGCTGGCCTTCGCCCTCGGCGCGCTGCTCGGACTCGTGATCCTCTTCGTCCGCCGCCACGTCCCGGAGAGCCCCCGCTGGCTGTTCACCCACGGCCACGAGGACCGGGCGGAGGAGATCGCGAGCGGCATCGAAGAGACCGTGGCCGAGGATTCCGGCCGCGAGTTGGCAGACGTGTCCGGCGACACGATCACGGTGCGCCAGCGTCGGTCCATCGGCATGACGACCATCGCTCGGACGGTCTTCTCCCTCTACCCGCGCCGCACCGTTCTGTGCTTCTTCCTCTTCCTGTGCCAGGCGTTCCTCTACAACGCGTTCTTCTTCACCTACGGCGACAGCCTGTCCACCTTCCTCGGGGTCAAGCAAGTCGGCTGGTATCTCGCGGTGTTCGCGGTCAGCAACTTCATCGGCGCCCTGGCGCTGAGCCCCTTGTTCGACACCGTGGGACGCGTCCGGATGATCGCCGGGACCTACATCTTGTCCGGAGTGCTGCTCGCCGTCGGCGGCCTGCTGCTCGGGTCGCTCACCGCTGTCACGCTGACCCTGATCGGCGCCGTGGTCTTCTTCTTCGCCTCAGCCGGCGCCAGCGCCGCATACCTCACCGCGAGCGAGGTGTTCCCGCTCGAGACCCGGGCGCTCTGCATCGCCTTCTTCTACTCCATCGGTACGGCTGCCGGCGGCATCTCCGGGCCGCTCCTGTTCGGCAAGCTGATCGACAACGCCTCGGCCTCCGGCGACATCACCGGTATCGCACTCGGCTACTTCATCGGCGCCGGACTGATGGTGCTCGGCGGCATCGTCGAGATCGTGCTGGGTGTCCGGGCCGAGGGCCAGAGCCTCGAGGACATCGCCACCCCGCTCACCGTGGACGACGCCGAGGGCGAGGGTGAAGAAGAGCGGCAGCGGGCACCGAGCCATGGATGAGCCGTTCCAACCCCAGACCCTGCGGGAGTATGCGCTGCTGGCCGACGGGCACCGGGGTGCGCTGGTGGGCCCACACGGTGACGTCGCCTGGATGTGTGCGCCGTCGTGGGCCGACGATGCCGTCTTCTCCTCCCTGATGGGCGGTCGGTCGGGCTTTGCCGTGACCCCGACCGACGGGCGCCACGTATGGGGCGGCTACTACGAGCCCGGCAGTCTGGTCTGGCACAGCCGCTGGGTGACGAGCACCGGGATCATCGAGTGCGAGGAGGCGCTGGCGCTGCCGGCGGATCCGCACCGCACCGTCCTGTTGCGCCGGCTCCGCGCCGTCGACGGGGACGCCTCGCTCCGGGTCTGGCTCGATGCGGGCGCCCACTTCGGTGCCGATCCGATGACGGACATCGCCAGCCGCGACGGCGCCTGGTCGCTGCGCACCGGGCCGCTGCGGGTGCGTCTGGCCGGGCTACCCGACGCCGCGGCGCACGGAGCGGGCGGCCTGAGTCACCACCTCGCCGTGCCTCAGGGCCAGCACCACGACCTCGTCCTCGAGATCTCCGACCGCGATCTCCCGGGGAGCCCGCCGGCGCCCGAGCAGGCTTGGGAGGCAACACGATCCACGTGGGCCCGGTCAGTGCCGAGGTTCGACGACACGCTGACCCCGGACGACTCACGGCAGTCGTATGCCGTGCTTCGGGGGCTCACCGTGCCCGGCGGGGGCATGGTGGCGGCGGCGACCACGGCGCTGCCGGAGCGCGCAGACACCGGCCGGGCCTACGACTACCGCTATGTCTGGATCCGGGACCAGTGCTACGTCGCGCAGGCCGTCGCGGCGTGCGGGCCCTACCCGCTGCTCGACGACGCGGTCCGCTTCGTCAGCGCCCGCATTCTCGAGCACGGCCCGGACCTCAGTCCGGCCTACACGGTGCACGCGGAGGAGCTCCCGGAGGAGCAGCGTGTGGGCTTGCCGGGATACCCCGGTGGCAGCGACCGGGTCGGCAACTGGGTCCGCGACCAGTTCCAGCTCGACGCGTGGGGCGAGGCCCTCCTGATGCTCGCCGCCGCTGCCCGCCACGACCGCCTCGACCGGGACGCCCGCGAGGCCGCCTCCGTGGCGGCGCAGACCATTCGCGAGCGCTGGCGGGAGCCGGACGCCGGTGTGTGGGAGATCGAGCCGCGACGGTGGACCCACTCTCGTCTCATCGCTGCTGCGGGACTCGTCGACCTGGCGGCAGCCGCACCGTCGATCGCTCCGGACTGGGCACCGCCGCTGGCCGACGCGCTGCTGGACGACGCGAGCACCGATTGCCTCCATCCTTCGGGGCGCTGGCAGCGTGCCCCCGAGGACCCTCGTGTCGACGCCAGCCTGCTGCGGCCACTGCTTCGGGGCCGCTTCGACGTGGACGATCCCCGGTGGCGGCTGACAGTGCAGGCGATCACCACTGAGCTCGCCGAGGACGGCTACGTCTACCGCTTCCGTCAGGACGACCGGCCCCTCGGCGAGGCGGAGGGCGCCTTCCTGCTGTGCGGGTTCGACCTGGCGATGGCCCTCCACCGACAGGGCGACCCCGTCTCCGCGGCGCGGTGGTTCGAACGCGGGCGTGCTGCCTGCGGCACCACCGGTCTGCTGACCGAGGAGTATGACGTCGCACAGCGCCAGTTGCGTGGCAACCTGCCCCAGGCGTTCGTCCACGGAGGCCTCCTGGAGGCCGCCAGGCGCCTCGCCGACGAGCCCACGGGACACGTGTCCGGGTAGCGGCCCCGCAGGCGGCGACGGCCGCGGCCGGTGCCGCGAATCTCGGCACGATCCTCCGCCCGCGTCGGGGCCCGCTCGAGGGGGTACCGTGACACGTGGACCTGTGGAGCGCGCAGGGTGCCCGACGTGTGGGCCGGCACCACACCTCATACCCGGAAGTGGATGCCCGTGACCGACCAGGCCAGTGCCGCGGCAGGCGAGGACGAACCGGAGAACCTGCGGCGAGCCGAGGAGTTCGCCCGCATCAGCCGGGAGTTGCACGCGGAACCGTCACCGCAGCCGACGCTGGAGCGCATCGTGGAGCTGGCGGTCGAGACCATCCCGGCTTGCCAATTCTGTGGTATCTCCTTCCGGTACCCCGACGGCACGATCGAGACACCGGCCTGCTCGGCCGAGGTCGTCGGGCAGGCGGACGTCCTGCAGTACGAGTTCGGTGAGGGGCCGTGTCTCGATGCCATCTGGTCGACCGACGTCCTGGTCATCGGCGACCTGAAGGCCGAGCGCCGGTGGCCGAAGTGGGCGCCGGGAGCGGCCGAACTGGGGCTGACCTCGACGTTGAGCGTGCGGATCAGCACGCCGTCCGTGACGTTCGGCGGGCTCAACCTGTATTCGTCGGAGCGAGATGCCTTCGACAGCACGGACGAGGCGGTGGCAAGCATCTTCGCCCGCCACGCCGCGGATGCCCTGGCCAACGCGGAGGAGCTCGCGGGACTGCGAACCGCCCTGCGCAGCAGGCAACTCATCGGGGTGGCACAGGGCATCCTGATGCAACGTTTCGAGCTGGGACTCGACCAGTCGTTCGAGGTGCTGCGCCGCTACTCACAGAACGAGAACATCAAGTTGCGCGACCTCGCCGAGCAGCTCGTTCGGGTCGGCCGTATCCCGGCTGGACAGACCGTGCTGCTGGAGGAGGCAGAGGGTCGCTCGGAGGACGGGACCAGGTCGACCGACCCCAGCCCCCTGACCTGACCGTCACTCAGCGCCGCCGGCACCGCCGTACCGGCGGGCGAAGGTGTGCAGGCAGCGGCGCGCCGTCACCGCCAGAGCCCCGGCGAGGTAACGATCTGCACGTTGCTCGAACTCCTCCGCGTCAACCTGGTCGAGGAGAGCGTCGATCACCTTCTCGGCGCGCCGCAGCAGCGGGCTGTCCGGGGCCGCCTGCCATGGCTTGTCAAGCACATCCGCCAAGGCCTCCAGGGCATCGGCGGTGGCCGTCCGAAGTCCGTCACCCAGGATGGAGTAGCCCTCCTGCTCGAACTCGGTCAGCACTACCCCGAGGTCTTCGATCAGCCTCGTGCACCGCTGCATCACCTCAGCCAGGTCCATCAGGTCGTTCTGCACCGGGTCCCAACGGCGCGTGCGCAGATTGGCCGATCTCGCGCGTTGCGCCTGCCTGGCCAGCGTCGCGACCTGTTCACGAGGGGTGGACAGCTCGCCCAATTGGTCGTTCCACCTGCCCCGTGGCGGCGGTTCCTCGCCACGCAGCATGTCCACCATCTCCCGCAACTGCCCGACGAGCAGCTTCCTCATCCGCGTGACCGCCGTCGCCACCTCGTGCAGGGGGAGTGGAGGGTGCGCCAGGTTGACCAGCAGCGCGACGACGGCGCCGAGCGCGATCTGGGCCAGGTAGGCAAGACCGTAGACGTCGGTGCTCTGTCCGTGGACGGTGAGCACGAACAGCCCCGCCAGCGGGACCCAGAGCCGTTGGCCACCGAAGACGCGACTGACACCGATCGCGGTGCCGACCGCGATCACCACCCCGACCGTGACTGCGTTCGGCCAGGCGATCGCCTGCGTGGCCATCGCCAGCAGGACCCCCACGAGCACCGCCCCGGTGACGCGGAGGGCCTCCCAGGCCGAGTCCCGCACCACCGGCAGCAGGACCGTCAGGGCGCCGAGCGCGGCGTAGTTGGGGTATTCCCCGAGCGGTAGGGGGAGAAACGACCCGATCTCGTAGGCCAGGCCGGCGGCGATCGCGGAACGCAGCGTGCTCCGCAGCAGCGGATGGTGCAGGATCGAGTGCACCCTCGACACGCTCGTGTCGTGGCGTAGGTAGTCACGTTCACCGTCGGTCGGCCCATCCCCCCGGGACCGGTCGTCAAGGGGGCTCACGACTCGCCTCTACCCGGCCGCGAGGGAGACACTCCCTCCTGGCCGGGGAATGCCCGGTGACGGTCCGGGTACGCAGACACCATGCTCCGTGACCTCACGCTCACGATGCTCCGGCGTGGCTACCTGTTCCGCTCGAGCGTCTTCGCCGCCGACGAGCGCCGGACTGGCGTGCCGATCCGCTTTCTGGGTCGGCCCGCCCTGTTCGTCACCGGTGAGGCGGGAGTCCGGCTGTTCTATGACGACAAGCGCATGAGCCGCGACGGTGCCGCGCCCTCCGTTGTCGCCAACCTGCTCTTCGGTCGTGGCGGCGTGCAGGGCCTCGACGGCGCAGCCCACCGACACCGGCGGCAGATCTTTCTCGAGACCCTGGATCCCGCGGGAACGCGCCGACTGACCGAGGTCGTGCGTCGCCGGTGGTCGGACGCGGAGCGCCGCTGGGTCGCTGCCGGCACGGTGAACCTGCACGACGCCGCCGTGCGAGTACTCGGCGAGTCGGTGGTGGAGTGGGCCGGGGCGAGCGCGGCCGAGTCCACCGAGTTGGCGACCGAGCTCAGCCGGCTGGTCGACGGATTCGGCTCCGTCGGCCCCGCCAACCTGCGCGGTCGCCTGGCCCGTCGACGATGCGAGCAATGGGCGGCCGACCAGGTGCGAGCGGCTCGTCGCGCGGGTCCAGCCCATCCTGGCGAACCCGCCTCGCCGCTGCACGTGGTCGCCCGGCACCGTGACCTCGACGGTCACCTCCTGGACGTGCGGACCGCCGCGGTGGAGCTGCTCAACCTGCTGCGCCCTGTGGTGGCTGTTGCCTGGTTCCTCGACTTCGCGGCCATCGCGCTCACCCGATGGCCCGACTGGCGAACCCGCGTGGGCACCGACGGTGATGCCGTCAGCCGGACCGCCTTCGTGCACGAGATACGACGCTACTACCCGCTGACGCCTCTGCTCGCTGCCCGAGCGCGACATGACTTCCGGTATGCCGGCTGCGAGGTCCGCGCCGGCGACAGGGTGTTGCTCGACGTCATCGGCGTGAACCATGATCCGTCGCTCTGGGCGGCTCCATGGCGTTTCAGCCCGTCGCGGTTCGAGCACCGTGAGCCCGGCGCGGACAACTTCGTGCCCCAGGGCGGCGGCCCTTGGGAGGAGGGCCACCGCTGTCCGGGCGAACCGACCACGGTGGCGCTGCTCGCCGAGTGCCTCCGCATGCTGGCCGACCTGCCGTTCCAGGTCGGGCGCACCGACCTCGACTTCCCCACCCGTCGGGTACCGACTCGACCACCGCGCGGACCGGTACTCCGTCAGCTCGGTCACGTTCCGCACACGACCACCGGTCGCCCCGACCAGGAAGGCCGGCCACCGGACCGACCAGAGGAGAACTGGACCATGACCACGCACGCCGAACTCGTGTCTGCCGTCAGTGCACAACACGGCAGGATCGCCCAACTGATCCGCTGGACGAACGAGGCCACCGAGTCTGATCGCGTGGCGGCCTTCGACGAACTGCGCCGCACGCTGGCGCTGCACGAAGCTGCCGAACAAGAGACCATTCACCCGCTGCTGCACGCCCTCGGGGAAGACCACGGCGATGTCGGGCGCGAGCGGGTGGAGGAGGAGCAGGAGGCCAGCACGCTGGTGGCGCGTCTGGAGTCACTGCTCGTGACCAGCTTCGAGTTCGGGGTCCAGTTGGGCTTGCTCGAAGAGGCGATCACCTTCCACGCGACCGCGGAGGAGCAGCGCGAGCTTCCACGTCTCGTGGACGCTTCGGAGGCGGACCTGAGGCGCGCCATCACCGCGCTCTCCACCGCGAAGCGGCTCAGTGAGGACCGCGACGCGTGGTGTCCGGGTGCTCGACCCTTCAAGGACCTGCTCGCGGAAGCCGCGACGTTGTTCCGTGAGCCTGTGCCCCAGTGACAAGGAGATGATGACGATGAGCGACGAGCCCCACCTGCAACCCGAGGTCGCCCGCCGTGCCACGAAACTCACGAACGAGCAAGGGGGCTTTCCCGCCCAGGAGCAGCAGGCTCCGGGATGGACCGAACGGATGCACCCGCACCCGGACCACGGCGAGGAGACGTATGTCGGACACGGCCGCCTGCGCGGGCTGCGAGCCCTGATCACCGGTGGAGACTCCGGCATCGGCCGCGCCGTCGCCATCGCCTATGCACGTGAGGGGGCCGACGTGGCCCTGTCCTTCATGGCGGAGGAGCAGGAGGATGCCGACCGGACCGCCGACGTGGTCCAACAGGCCGGCCAACGCGCCGCCCTGCTGCCGGGCGACCTCACCGATCGATCGGTCACCGAGAGCCTCCCCGGCCGTGCCGTCCACGAGTTGGGTGGTCTGGACGTCGTCATCAACAACGCCGGCTACCAGATGGCGAGGGGCGGTGGCATCGAGGACATCGAGCCCGATCGTCTGGACCGGGTGCTCAAGACCAATCTGTACGCGTTGTTCTGGCTGACCAAGGCGGCCGTACCGCACCTGCAGCCCGGCTCCTCGATCATCAACACGACCTCCATCCAGGCCTTCGAGCCATCCGTTCCGCTCTTGGACTATGCGGCCACCAAGGCAGCCATCAACAACGTCACGGTCAACTTGGCCGCGGAGCTCGGGCCACGAGGCATCCGGGTCAACGCGGTGGCGCCGGGGCCCATCTGGACGCCACTGCAGCCGGCAACGCAGGAAGGCGAGCACCTGAAGCAGTTCGGCGGAGACACTCCCCTCGGACGAGCCGGACAGCCGTCCGAGGTGGCCCCTGCCTACGTCTTCTTGGCCGCACCGGCAGAGGCCAGTTACGTGTCGGGGACCGTGCTCGGCGTCACCGGTGGAAAGCCCGTGTTCTGACCCGTGCTCGCGTGGTGCGCCGGGCTGGCCGTGCTGGCCGCAGCCTCGAACGCGCTCGCGTCCGTGCTGCAACGCAAGGCCGCCCGCCACACCTCATCCCACCAGGGTATGAGCCGGCAGGTGCTCTGGCAGTTGGCGCGGCAGAAGGTCTGGAGCGGGGGCATCGCGGCCCTGTTGGCCGGGTTCGTGCTGCAGGCGGCCGCCCTCGCCACGGGCCCCATCACGCTGGTCCAGCCGGTCCTGGTGACCGAACTGGTGTTCACCCTGGTCCTCAGCAGCGTGGTGTTCCACTCCCGGCTGGATCGGCGGACCTGGACCTTGATCATCGGTCTGAGTGGTGGCCTCGCCCTCCTGTTGGTGGGGCTCAGTCCGGTCGCCGGTCGACCCTTGGCGGCGTCGACCCCCGGGTGGCTGGTCGCCTGCGCGATCAACGTCGCCGTCATGGTGGCGCTCACTCTCGCCGGTCATCGTTGGCACGGCGGACGGCGGGCGGCCCTGCTCGGCGTGGCCGCTGGGTCCGGCTTCGGATTCACCGCGGCGCTCATGTCCGCCGTGACATCGGCAGCTCAGAGCGGCCCTGGGGCGCTGTTCAGCACCTGGCAGACCTACGCCATGGTCGTGATGGGTCCGGTGGGGTTCTTCATGCTGCAGAACGCTCTTCGCGCGGGTCGGCTCGTGGCCTCTCAGCCCGGCCTCAGTCTGGGCAATCCGCTCGTCTCCATCTGCTGGGGCATGGCGGTCTTCGGCGAGAAGGTCAACGGAGGGCCCTGGGTGCTCGCCCAGGTGGCCGGCGCGGCATTGATGATCATCAGCACGGTGCTGCTGGCACGCTCACCGCTGTTGGGTGGTTCCGGCGGGGCGCAGCGATCAAGAACGGGCCGACCCACACAGCCATCGGCACAGGACTGAGTCGCCCTCGCCTTGTTGCCGACGGCTATCGCGGCTCCAGCAGCTCGACCAGAGCCATTTCGGAACCGTCTTGCCCATGCGAGTAGGACGGGTCATCGACGTCCACCGGTGGAGAATCCTCCAGGCGCCCCGTGGCGAACCGGGACACCACCCGGGGTCCACGCTGGTCAGCCGGCGAACTGCTTGATCATCGCGGTGCAGAAGGCATCCAGGTCGTCCGGCTTGCGGCTGGTCACGAGGGGCCAGTCCTTGGTGCAGACCTGCACCTCCTCATCGACCCAGGTCCCCCCAGCGTTCTGGATGTCGGTCCGCAGGCTCGGCCAGCTTGTCAGGGTCTTGCCACGCACGACGTCCGCCTCCACGAGCGCCCACGGCCCGTGACAGATGGCCGCCACCGGTTTGCGCGCACCGACGAACTGGGTGACGAGATCCACTGCCTTCTTCACCAGCCGCAGTTGGTCGGCATTCGTGGTGCCACCGGGCAGCACCAGTGCGTCGAACTCTGCCTCTTGAGCCTCATCGACGGTCAGGTCCGATGGCAACTGGTCGCCCGGCTCGACGTCGTTGTTGAACGCCTGCACCCGGCCCCCGCTGGGTGATACCAGGGTCGGGGCGCCGCCGGAGTCGACCACCATCTGCCAAGGGCGGGTCAACTCGACCTGCTCGACTCCGGAGTCCGCCACCATGAAGGCGATCTTCTTGTCCTGTAGCAGATTGCTCATCTGAACGGACTACCCACGGTGGCCGGAACCATGCGCAGCCCACCTCCGGTCAGAGGCGCATCTGGTCCAGGGCGTTGGCCAGTCGCGACACGGTGCCCTCGACGTCGCCGAGCTTGTCCAACCCGAAGAGGCCCAACCGGAAGGTCGAGAACGAGTCCGGCTCGCCGCAGTGCAGCGGGACCCCTGCGGCGACCTGGACACCGACCTCCTTGAAACGCGCACCGGTCCGCAGCCCCGGGTCCTCAGTGTGCACGACCACCACGCTGGGGGCGGCGAATCCGTCGGCGGCGACCGAGGGAAGGCCGCGTGCGGCGAGGAGCTCGCGCACGCGCGTGCCGAGGTCGACCTGCGCCGATCGCAGTGCGTCGAGCCCACGATCTCGGGTCTCCCGCATCAGCGTGGCATTGTGCGCGAGCGCGTCGGTGGGCATCGTCGCGTGGTACGGCGCCTGGCCCTCGCGGTAGGCGTCGGCGATGGACAGCCACTTTCCGAGATCGGCGGCAAAGCTCGTCGAGGTGTTGGACTCGACCGCTGCGCGGCCCCGTTCACCGAGCATGACGTAGCCGGCACAGGGTGATCCGCTCCAGCCCTTCTGCGGGGCGCTGATCAGGACGTCGACCCCGAGCTCGTGCATGTCGACCCAGAGCGCACCCGAGGCGATGCAGTCGAGGACGAACAGTCCACCCGCGTCGTGGGTCGCCGTCGCCAGGGCACGGAGGTAGTCGTCCGGCAGCACCATGCCCGACGCCGTCTCCACGTGCGGCGCGAAGACGACGTCGGGGCGTCGGGACGCGATGGCGGCGACGACCTCGTCGATGGGTGCGGGTTGCCAAGCAGACTGGGGCGACTCGTCAACGGGGCGGGCGGCGCAGACCGTGACATCGGAACTGATCGCACCCATCTCCAGCAGCTGCGACCAGCGGTAGGAGAAGAGCCCGTTGCGCACCACCAGGCACCGTCGCCCCGTGGCCAGCTGTCGGGCCACCGACTCCATCGCATACGTTCCCCCGCCCGGCACCACGGCGACGTCCTCGGCACGGTACGTCGTGCGCAGCACGTCGATGACGTCCTGCATGACCCCGACGAAGCGCTGGGACATGTGGTTCAGCGAGCGGTCGGTGAAGACCACCGAGTACTCCAGCAGGCCATCCGGGTCGACATCGTCATGTGGCAGATTCACGG
>CAYRLV010000029.1:15682-19671 GCA_964425155.1 uncultured Ornithinicoccus sp.
TCCGTGCCGAACTCCATGGCCGCACGGTCCAGTGCCTCCGACTCCGCGCTGTCCTCGCCGCGGGAGGCGATCGCGTCCGCGCCGCCGGTCGGCAGGGCGCCCACGAGCCTGGTGTGGGCGCGCCCGACCAGGCCCAGCCCCGCATACTGCTCGAGCTTGGAGCGGGAGTCGGCGATGTCGAGGTTGCGCATGGTCAGCTGGCCGATCCGGTCGACCGGACCGAAGGCCGAGTCGTTGGTGCGCTCCATGGACAGCTTGTCCGGGTGGTAGCTGAAGGCGGGGCCGGTCGTGTCGAGGATGGAGTAGTCCTCCCCGCGCCGCAGCCGCAGCACGACCTCACCCGTGACCGCCGAGCCGACCCAGCGCTGCAACGACTCGCGCAGCATCATCGCCTGGGGGTCCAGCCACCGACCCTCGTACATCAGCCGGCCCAGCCGACGGCCCTCGTTGTGGTAGTTCGCGACGGTGTCCTCGTTGTGGATCGCGTTGACGAGGCGCTCGAACCCGATGTGCAGCAACGCCATACCCGGGGCCTCGTAGATCCCGCGGCTCTTCGCCTCGATGATCCGGTTCTCGATCTGGTCGGACATGCCCAACCCGTGGCGGCCGCCGATCGCGTTGGCCTCGAGGACCAGGTCCACGGGGCTCGCGAACTCCTTGCCGTTGATGGCGACCGGCCGTCCCCGCTCGTAGCGGATGGCCACGTCCTCGGTGAGGATGTCGACCTGCGGGTCCCAGAACCTGACGCCCATGATCGGGTCGACCGTCTCGAGGCTGGTGTCGAGGTGTTCGAGGGTCTTGGCCTCGTGCGTCGCCCCCCAGATGTTCGCGTCCGTCGAGTAAGCCTTCTCGGTGCTGTCCCGGTACGGGAGGCCGTGCTCGAGCAGCCACTCGGACATCTCCTTGCGGCCGCCGAGCTCGGTGACGAAGTCGGCGTCGAGCCACGGCTTGTAGATGCGCAGTTGCGGGTTGGCCAGCAATCCGTAGCGGTAGAACCGCTCGATGTCGTTGCCCTTGAACGTCGAGCCGTCGCCCCAGATGTCGACGCCGTCCTCGAGCATGGCGCGCACCAGCATGGTGCCCGTGACCGCCCGGCCGATCGGCGTGGTGTTGAAGTAGGCGCGACCACCGCTGCGGATGTGGAAGGCGCCGCAGGCCAGGGCGGCCAGCCCCTCCTCGACCAGCGGCAGCTTGCAGTCGACGTGCCGCGCGATCTCGGCGCCGTACTCGACGGCCCGGTCGGGCACACCGGCGATGTCGCTCTCGTCGTACTGCCCGATGTCGGCGGTGTAGGTGCAGGGCACCGCGCCCTTCTCACGCATCCAGGCGACCGCGACCGAGGTGTCGAGGCCACCGGAGAAGGCGATGCCGACGCGCTGGCCGACGGGGAGGCTGGTCAGGACCTTGCTCATATGACAAGTATTGCAGACCAATGCATATTCATGCATCGCGGGGGGTGGCGGCGGCTCAGTCGTCCCGGTCGGTCCCGACCACGCTGCCGTCGGTGACGTCGACGTCCACATCGACCTCGTCCCCGCCGTCCTCGAGGCTGACCTCCCACACGTGGGTGCCGTCCTCGCGGTCGAGCTCGACGTCGGTCACGTCGCCGGGCACCTGCGCCACCGCGGCCTGCACGGCCTCGTGGAGCGTGATCCGTGCGGCGTCCAGCGCCCGCCGGTCGTCGTCGTCCAGGTCGTCGTCCTCGGTGCCGACGACCGCGCCGTCGGGCCCGACCCGCACCTCGGTGCTGCGGCCGTCGACGGCCACGTCGACCTCCCAGCCACGGTCCTCACGGTCGACCTGGTACGCCGTCCCCCCGGCCTCCCCCTCGGCGGCGTCGATCGCCGCGCCGAGCTCCTGCACCGTGCCGGCGCCGGCGTCACGGGGGGCCTCGGTGCCGTCGTCGGTGGCGTCGTCGGTGGCGTCGTCGGTGGGGGACGGCGACTCCTCCGGGGACTCCGTCGGCGTCCCGGACCCGGGGGCCCCGTCCCCGTCGTCCTGCCCACACGCGGCGAGCCCGGTGGCGAGGAGGCCGGCGAGGGCGAGCGCGGTGAGGGTGCGGGTCGGTCGTCGGTGCATGCCTCCAGCCTCCCCCCGCGGGCAACCCTTCCGGCGCGTCAGGCGCTGGCGCGATCCAGCACCTGGGTGAACACCTCCACCGGCTGGGCGCCCGAGACGCCGTACCGACCGTCGACGACGAAGAACGGCACCCCGGTGGCGCCGTACGCCCGGGCCTGCGCGATGTCGGCCGTGACCGCGTCGGCGTAGTCCCGCGAGGCCAGCACCTCCCGCACCCGCGCCTCCTCCAGGCCCCCCTCGACGGCGATCCGGGCCAGCACCGCGTGGTCCCCGACGTTCTCGGCCTCGAGGAAGTACGCCGCCAGCAGCGCCTCCTTGAGGTCCCGCTGCCGGGCCGGCCCACCCGTCTCGAGCGCGAGGTGCAGCACGCGGTGGGCGTCGACGGTGCTGGTGTGCACGGTGTCGAGGAGCCGGAGCTGCAGGCCCTCCCCGGCCGCAGTGTCGGCGACCTGCTGCATCATCTGCCGCATCTCGTCCTCGGGGCGGCCGTACTTGCGGGCCAGCGAGGAGAGCGTGGGCTCGTCCCCGTGCCGCGGGGCGGTCGGGTCCAGCTCGAAGGAGCGGTAGACGACCTCCACCGCGCCCCGGCCCTCGAAGCCCGCCAGTGCCGCCTCCAGGCGCCGCTTGCCGATGTAGCACCACGGGCAGACCACGTCGGACCAGATCTCGATGCGCATGGTGGCACCAACCGTCGCTGCGCGGCGGGTGTTCCCGCGTGGGCTGGATCGCGGCGGTGCAGCGTGTCACGGTGAAGGACATGGAGCTGCTGACCGACCGCCTCCGGCTGCGTCCGTGGCACACCGAGGAGGCCCCGCGCCTGCTGGAGATCCTCGGCCACCCCGACGTGGTGCGCTGGCTGGGCGACGAGGGCGGCACGCCCCCGATGACCAGCCTCGGGCACGCCCGTCACGCCATCGAGCGCTACGCGGACCGGTCGGCTCTTCCCCCGCTGGGGGTCTGGGCGATCGAGGACCGGCGCACCGGCGCCGTCGCCGGCACCACGCTGCTGCAGCGACTGCCCCACGACACCGCCGGCGAGGTCGAGGTGGGCTGGCACCTGCACCCGGACAGCTGGGGCCACGGGTACGCCGCGGAGGCCGCCGCCGCCGTGCTCGCCTACGGCTTCGCCCACGGGCTCGGCGAGATCCTCGCCGTCACCCATCCCGGCAACGAGCCGTCGATGCGGGTCTGCGAGCGGCTCGGCATGCGGCACCAGGGGGTGGTCGAGCGCTGGTACGGCGGCCGGTCGGAGCTGTTCCGGATCACCCTGTCGGAGTGGGCTTCGCACCGGCGGTCCCAGATGAGCTCCGCCGACCGCTAGGCCCGGTCAACCGAGTCGGCCCCTCGGGACCACGGATCGTGTCCCGAGGGGCCGAGTCGGCGGTGCCGAGGGGCCGAGTCGCGGTCAGCGCGCGGCGGTACCGACCTCGCCGCGGCCTGCGGGACTCACCTCCGGCACACCTCGCTGCGCTCGCCGTACCTCCGGCTCGTTCCTCAGCGCGCGGCGGTGCCTTCGACGTAGTCGCTGTCGTGGCCCTTGACCCACGCCATCAGCTTGCGCAGCTCACGGCCGGTGGCCTCGATCGGGTGCTTCTCGGCCTTCTCGCGCATCGCCTTGAACTCGGGGCCGCCGGCCTCGTGGTCGTCGATGAAGCGCTGCGCGAAGGAGCCGTTCTGCACGTCGGCGAGGACCGCCTTCATGTTCTCCTTCACCCGCTCGTCGATCACCCGCGGACCGGAGACGTAGTCACCGAACTCGGCGGTGTCGGAGACCGACCAGCGCTGCTTGGCGATGCCGCCCTCGTACATCAGGTCGACGATGAGCTTCAGCTCGTGCAGGCACTCGAAGTAGGCCACCTCCGGCTGGTAGCCGGCCTCGGTGAGCACCTCGAAGCCGTACTGCACCAGCT
>CAYRLV010000030.1:0-5276 GCA_964425155.1 uncultured Ornithinicoccus sp.
GGTGGTGTCCCACACCCCTACGACGCGCCACGGGCACCAACTGTTGCAGCCGCGCCGGCCCGTGGGGGTGAGGCTGGCCCGGGCAGGTTTGCTCGGAGCTGCTCGGCGAGCCACAAGAGAGGACTGGTGTGACACGCTGGGGCCATGTGCCGCAACATCCGGGTCCTGCACAACTTCGAGCCGCCCGCCACCCACGACGAGGTGCACGCCGCCGCGCTGCAGTACGTCCGCAAGGTGAGCGGGGCCAGCAAGCCGTCCGCCGCCAACGCCGAGGCGTTCGCGCGTGCCGTCGACCAAGTGGCCGCTGTCACGCAGGAGCTGCTGGACTCCCTGGTGACCAGCGCGCCGCCGAAGGACCGGGAGGTGGAGGCGGCCAAGGCGCGGGCCCGCAGCGCGGCACGCTACGGCCGCCCCGCCGCCTCCTGATCCCGCCCGCCCCAACGAGCGGGAGCGGGAAGGGAGGGGTCAGTCGTCCCAGGTCTCGACGGGGCGCTCGGGCTTGCTGATCCAGTCGCTCCACGACCCGACGTAGACCGCCGGGTCCTTGGCCAGCCCGGCCGCCTCGAGGGCCAGCGCCAGGTGCGCGGCCTGTACCCCCGAGCCGCAGTAGACCGCCAGCTCGTCCCCGTCGATCTTGGCGTTCTTCGAGCCGAGCCGTTTGACCAGCTGCTCACGCAGCTGCGCCGCCGGCAGGAAGCGGCCGTCCTCCTGCACGTTGTCCAGCGCCGGCACGGACCGCGCGCCCGGGATGTGCCCGGCGACCGGGTCGACCGTCTCGTTCTGCCCCCGGAACCGGTCGCGGGGACGGGCATCGAGCAGCCGGCCCCGCTCCGCATACTGCTTGACCTCGCCCGCCTTGATGCGGTGCCGGCCGTGCTTGCGGGCGGTGAACGACCCCGACTTCGGCGTGAACGTGCCGCTCTCGGTGGGGTGGCCGGCGGCCAGCCACGCGGCCAGGCCGCCGTCGAGCACCTGGACGTCGTGCTTGCCGAAATAGCGCAGCATCCACCAGGCCCGGCTGGCGGGGAGCGCGTTGCCGGCGTCGTAGCAGACCACCGGCCGGTCGTCCCGGACGCCGGCGGACTCCATCACCGAGGTGAACAGCTTCTTGTCCGGCATCGGGTGGCGGCCGCCCTTGCCGCTCGGGTCGGGCGGCGAGGACAGCTGGTTGTCCAGGTCGATGTAGACCGCGCCGGGGATGTGCTCCTTCTCGTACTCCGACCGGCTGCTCGGTCGACCGAGCTCCCAGCGCACGTCCAGCAGGGTGGGAGCGCCCCCCGGCTTCGCCATCAGATCGTGCAGTTCGTCGACCGTGACGAGCGGTCGCACGCGAGCGGACACAGGAACCTCCAACACACCTTGGACGGAACTGCCCTTGCGGCCCCACGCTAACGGACGCGCGGGCCGGCCGCGTCAGCGCAGGGTCAGCCGCATCACCGCGCGGGTCGGCTTCGGTCGCCGCACCTCGGCGAAGCCCGCGTCCGCGAACATGCTCACGGTCCCGTGGTAGAGGTCGCTGGAGCTGCGCCGTTCGCCCGCGGTGTCGACCGGGTAGCCCTCGAGGGCCGCTGCCCCGTGCCGTCGGGCGTGCTCGACCGCCCCGTCCAGCAGCGCCGAGCCGAGGCCCTGCCGCCGCCACCCGACCGGCACCACCAGGCAGGTGACCGACCACAGGCCGGGTGGGTCTGACTTGCCCTTGCCGGGCGAAGCGATCTTCGAGGTGGCCATCCGGGCATAGCCGGGCTTGGGCCCCACCTGGCACCAGCCGGCCACCTCGTCACCGGCATAGGCCAGCACCCCCGGTGGCCGTTCGGCGTCGCAGACCTGCGCCTGGAGCGCCGACCGGCGGTCCGCCACGTCGGTGCCCTGCCAGTCCGCGTTGCGCAGGTGGAAGAACTGGCACCAGCAGCGCGCGGGCTCCCCACGGACACCCATCACGGTCACCACGTCGTCCCACCGGTCCGCCGTGGCCGGCTCGATCCGATAGGTGTCGCGTGCGCTCGCCATACGGGCAGTCTGCACCGGGGGCCCGACAGGGCCCAACCGTCAGTCGCGCTTCTCCAAGTCGGCGCGCTGGGGCGACTGGGTCAGCGCCGGGTCGCGCTGCACCACCGGGTCGAGCACCTCGTCGATCCGGTCGAGCAGCTCGCGGTCGAGTGTCACGCCCACGGCCTTGACGTTGTCGGAGACCTGCTCGGGCCGGGAGGCGCCGACGATGGCCGCGGAGACGTTCGGGTTCTGCAGCACCCAGGCGACCGCGAGCTGGGCCATGGACAGGCCGGCGTCCTTCGCGATCGGCTCCAGCTGCTCGACCCGCCGCAGGATGTCGTCGTCCATCCACCGGCCGATCATCGCCGCGCCGCCCTTGTCGTCGGTGGCGCGCGACCCCGCCGGCGGCGCCTGCCCCGGGCGGTACTTGCCGGTGAGGACGCCCTGCGCGATCGGTGACCAGACGATCTGCCCGATGCCGAGCTCCTCACTCGTCGGCACCACCTCGGCCTCGATCACCCGCCAGAGCATCGAGTACTGCGGCTGGTTGGAGACGAACGGGATGTGCAGCTCCCGGGCCAGCTCGTGCCCCCGCCGCAGCTGCTCGGCCGTCCACTCGGACACGCCGATGTAGTGCGCCTTGCCCTGCCGGACGACGTCGGCGAACGCCTCCATCGTCTCCTCGATCGGGGTGCTGTGGTCGTAGCGGTGCGCCTGGTAGAGGTCGACGTAGTCGGTGCCGAGCCGCTCGAGCGACCCGTTGATGCTCTCCAGGATGTGCTTGCGGGACAGGCCGTGGTCGTTCTTGCCGCCCGGCCCGGTGGGGAAGTAGACCTTGGTGAAGATCTCCAGCGATTCGCGGCGTTCGCCCCGCAGCGCCTCGCCGAGCACCGACTCGGCCCGCGTGTTGGCGTAGACGTCGGCCGTGTCGAACGTCGAGATCCCCACGTCGAGGGCGGCCCGCACACAGGCGAGGGCCGCCTCCTTCTCGACCTGGCTGCCGTGCGTCAGCCAGTTGCCGTAGGCGATCTCCGAGATGCGCAGGCCACTTCCACCCAGGTTCCTGTACTCCATGCGGGCGACCTTACGCTCGGGGTCGTGCGGAACGAGTCGGAGGACCCCTACGTCCGGGTGCGCGGAGCACGCGTCCACAACCTGCGCGGGGTCGACGTCGACGTGCCGCGCGACTGCCTCGCGGTGTTCACCGGCGTGTCCGGCTCGGGCAAGTCCTCGCTCGCCTTCGGCACCATCTACGCCGAGGCGCAGCGCCGCTACTTCGAGTCGGTGGCGCCCTACGCCCGCCGGTTGATCCACCAGGTCGGGACGCCGAAGGTCGGCACGGTCAGCGGACTGCCCCCGGCCGTGGCGCTGCAGCAGCAGCGGGGCGCACCGACCGCCCGGTCCAGCGTCGGCACCGTCACCACGCTGTCCAACACGCTGCGGATGCTGCTCTCCCGCGCCGGCACCTACCCCGCAGGGGCACCGCGGATCGACTCCGACGGCTTCTCGCCCAACACGATCGCCGGCGCCTGCCCGGAGTGCCACGGCCTGGGCCGGGTGCACCGCGCCACCGAGGACTCCCTCGTCCCCGACCCGACGCTGTCCATCCGGGAGAAGGCGATCGCCTCGTGGCCGGGAGCGTGGCTGGGCAAGAACTTCCGCGACATCCTCGACACCCTCGGTTACGACATCGACCGGCCGTGGCGCGAGCTGCCCCAGGCCGACCGCGACTGGATCCTGTTCACCGACGAGGAGCCGGTCGTCACGGTGCACCCGGTGCGCGAGGCGGGCCGGATCCACCGCCCGTATGAGGGGAAGTACCAGAGCGCCGAACGTCACCTGATGCGGACGCTGTCCGACTCCAAGAGCGCGACCGCGCGCAAGCGCGCGCTCCAGTTCGTCGAGACCGTGGACTGCCCGGTGTGCCACGGCCGCCGGCTCCGACAGGACGCGCTCGCGGTCACGTTCGCCGGGCTGGCGATCGACGAGCTGGCCGCGCTCCCGCTGGCGCGACTCCTCGCCACCCTGCGGGAGGCGGTCGGGTCCGACGGCTCGGGCGAGGACGTGGCCGCGACCCTGGTCGGCGACCTGGTGCCCCGGCTGGAGGCCCTCGTCGGGCTCGGCCTGGGCTACCTGTCGCTCGACCGCACCACGCCCACCCTGTCGTCCGGGGAGCTCCAGCGGCTGCGGCTGGCGACCCAGCTGCGGTCCGGGCTGTTCGGCGTGGTCTACGTGCTCGACGAGCCGTCCGCCGGGCTGCACCCCGCGGACGCGAAGCCGCTGATGCAGCTGCTGGGGGAGCTGATCGGTTCGGGCAACTCGCTGTTCGTCGTCGAGCACGACATGGACGTGGTGCGCGAGGCCGACTGGGTCGTCGACGTCGGACCGGCCGCCGGCGAGCAGGGCGGCCAGGTGCTGTATGCGGGGCCGGTCGCCGGTCTCGAGCAGGTCACCGAATCCGCCACTCGTCACTATGTGTTCGGCGATGCAGTCGTCTCGAGACCGGGTGGGCGGCGGGCGCCGGGCGGGTGGCTGCGGCTGCGGGGAGTCACCCGGCACAACTTGCGCGGGCTCGATGTCGACGTCCCGCTCGGCGTGCTGACCGCGGTGACCGGTGTCTCGGGGTCGGGCAAGTCCACCCTGGTCAGCCAGGTGCTGGCCGAGGTCGTCGCGCGCCACCTCGGCGTGAGCGTGCCGGTCGACCCGGACGAGGAGGACGCGGAGGGGGTGGGCGACCGCCGTGCCGAGCGGGGCGATCCGGTCGCGGCGACGGAGGGGCTGGAGTCGGTGCGCCGGCTGGTGCGGGTCGACCAGAAGCCCATCGGGCGCACGCCCCGGTCCAACCTGGCGACCTACACCGGCCTCTTCGACGGGGTGCGGAAGGTGTTCGCGGCCACCGAGGGGGCGCGGGCCCGGGGCTTCGACGTCGGCCGGTTCTCGTTCAACGTCGCGTCCGGCCGGTGCGAGACCTGCCAGGGCGAGGGGTTCGTCGCGGTCGAGCTGCTCTTCCTGCCGGGGACGTACTCGCCGTGCCCGACCTGCCACGGCGCGCGCTACAACGCCGAGACCCTGCAGGTCCGCTGGCACGACCTGACCATCGCGGACGTGCTGGCGCTCAGCGTCGACGAGGCGGTCGCCGTGTTCGCCGAGGTGCCGGGGGTGCGCCGCAGCCTGGAGACCCTGCGCGACATCGGCCTCGGCTACCTGCGGCTCGGCCAGCCGGCCACCGAGCTGTCCGGCGGGGAGGCCCAGCGGATCAAGCTCGCGACCGAGCTGCAGCGCGCCCG
>CAYRLV010000030.1:5376-19643 GCA_964425155.1 uncultured Ornithinicoccus sp.
TGTCCGGCGGGGAGGCCCAGCGGATCAAGCTCGCGACCGAGCTGCAGCGCGCCCGACGGGGCCACACGCTCTACCTGCTGGACGAGCCGACGACCGGGCTGCACCCCGCCGACGTCGAGGTGCTCATGGCGCAGCTGCACGGCCTGGTCGACGCCGGCAGCACGGTGGTCATCGTCGAGCACGACATGGGGGTCGTCGGTGGCGCGGACCACGTGATCGACCTCGGGCCGGGCGCCGGCGCGGACGGTGGGCGGGTCGTGGCGTCGGGGACGCCGCGGGCGGTGGCGGCCTCGGCAGGTGCCACCGCGCCATACCTGAGCGAGGCCCTCACCGCAGCCGACGCCTGACCGCCGCGTCAGGCGGGCGTGCGGGCCTCGCGCGGGTCGATGTCGCGGGCGAGCGCACCCGGGATCCCGGCGCCGCGCATCTCGTCCAGCACGATCACGGTGCGGGTGGTGAGCACCCCCGGGATGGCCCGGATCTCGTCCAGCACCAGGTCGCGCAGGCTGGCGTTGTCGGCGGTGCGCACGAGCACGATGACGTCGACGTCGCCCGAGCAGAGCGCGACGTGCTCGACGCCCGGCACCCGGCGGAGCGCCTCGCTCACCTCGCGCCAGCTGTTCTGCAGGATGCTCAGGGACACGTAGGCGGAGGTGCCCAGCCCGACACCCTCGGGTGACACGTGGGCGGCGAAGTGCTGGATGACCCCGTCGTCGAGGAGCCGGCGCACCCGGGCGTAGACGTTGGCGCGGGAGACGTGGACCCGTTGCGCGACCTCGCTCATGGAGGCCCGTCCCGAGTGGGTGAGCTCGAGCAGGATGCGGCGATCCGTGCTGTCGACGGGCACATGGTGCAGCGCGGTCATCTCAGGCCTCCGCAGGCAAGTGTTCGTCGTCGCACGGTAGCGCACTTCGTCATCGAAATGTCTGCCGCGTCCCGGCGTCTCAGCATCCGGGCAGGGCGGTCCCGGGGAGGTGACCTGCTGGACGAATCGTGACGAATGGCCTGCGAATCGGACATCTCGTCTCGACTTTTCGGCTTCGCGTTTGCGGGCCGTTGACCCGCTCGGACCGACCCCGCAACGCTGTGCGGTCTCCGAGCGCGGCCAGCGCCGACGACGAAGGGACGGTTCCGTGAGAGCACGACATGCCACTGCCACGACGATGGTCGCCGCACTCGCCACCTCGGGGCTGGTGGCCTCGCTGACCACGACCAGCGCCGCAGCACCGCCGGAGACGACGACCGCGGCCGTGGCGACCCGGGCCTCGCTGCCCACCCCGAAGCAGTTCTTCGGGTTCGAGATGGGCGCCGAGGGCAAGCTGGCGTCGTTCGCGAAGATCAAGGACTACCTGAGCCTGATCGGCGACCGCTCCCCGCTGGTGAACTACGAGGTCGTCGGACAGACCACCGAGGGTGAGGACTTCCCGGTCGTCCAGATCAGCTCGCGCAAGAACCTCCAGCGGCTGGACACCATCCTCGACATCAACGCGCGGCTGTCCGACCCGGACCAGATGCGGCAGGAGGCCGAGGCCGCCGGTATGGCGCGTGACGACTACGCGCGCCAGCTCGCCTCGACGAGCGTGCCGGTCTACTACATCGAGGCGGGGATCCACTCCACCGAGGTCGGCAACACCCAGGCCCTGATGGACGTCGTGCACCGGCTGGCGACCGAGCGCTCCGCGACGGTCCGGCAGATCCTCGACTCGATGGTCATCCTCGTCGTGCCGTCGCAGAACCCGGACGGGCACAACCGGGTGATCAACTACTTCAACGAGACGGCGGGCACCGACTACGCCCGGGTGTTCCCGGACCTGTACCAGAAGTACGTCGGGCACGACGACAACCGCGACTGGTTCATGTTCACCCAGAAGGAGTCGCAGATCCGGGTCAAGCTGGAGCAGAAGTACCGGCCCGTCGTCCAGCACTACATGCACTGGGCGGGGCAGAACAGCCCGCGCATCTGGTCGCCGCCCTGGGACGAGCCGATGTCACCGACCCTCGACCCGCTCACCGTCGCGTCGGCGAACAGCATCGGGCAGGAGGCCAACCGCGACCTGATCGCGGACGGCAAGAAGGGAGCCAAGACCGACGACGCCTACGGCATCATGTGGAACGCCGACGTCATGGGTTACAGCACCTTCCAGGGCACGACCACCTGGCTGACCGAGATCGCGTCGGTCAAGGACCTGGCCTACACGTACACCTCGGACCGGATCCTCGAGCCCTCCACCGCGACGCTGCGGTCTCCCGCGCCCTACGACAAGAACACCTGGACGCTCAAGCAGACGGTGGAGTACGCCAAGACCGCGGTGTTCTCCGGGCTGGAGACGGTCGCCACCAACCCGCAGGAGTGGCTCTACCGGAACATGTACCAGGTCAACGCGAACAGCGAGACCTGGGAGGGCGGGCCCTACGCCTACGTGGTGTCGGCGAGGCAGCGCGACCCCTACGCGGTCTACGACATGCTGCACATCTTCGACTTCGGCAAGGTGGAGATCGACCGGGCCACGAGGCCGTTCGTGGCCGGCGGGAAGCGCTACCCCAAGGGCTCCTGGATCCTGCGGACTGACCAGCCGATGGGGCGGTGGGTGGACCAGTTGCTGCGGATCGACGAGTACCCGGACTCGGCCCGCAAGTGCGACGACTGCCCGCTGATCATGCCCTACAGCGAGACCACGGACAATCTCGGTCTGCTCATGGGGGTGAAGGTCGACGCGGTCGAGGACGAGTTCTCCGCGGACACCGAGCGGGTCAGCGACATCGCGCCCGAACCACCGCGCTTCCCGAAGCGGCCGGGGAGGCGCGGGGCGTACGTGCTCAGCCCCACGTCATACGGGCTGGGCAAGGTGATCACCGCGCTCGAGGACGCCGGCGTCCCGGCCTACCGGGCGACGAAGCGGGTCAAGGTGCTCGGTCGGACGTTGCCGCCCGGGGCGGTGCTGGTCCCGGCCGACGCGCGCCATGCCCGCGCGACGCTGCGAGCGGCCAGCGCCGAGACCGGCCTGCCGGTCTACGCGGTGCGGAAGGTGCCGCGGGTCGCCGCGATCGAGCTGAAGGAGCACACCCGGGTCGGGCTGGTGCGTGGCGCGAACAACATGCCCGGTGGCTGGCTGATGTGGATGTTCGAGCAGTTCGGCGTGGACTACGAGGTCGTCAGGGCCGACGACTACGAGGACCTGGCCGGCAAGTTCGACACCATCGTGCTCGCGCCGGGCATCTCCACGCGGCGGATCACCGAGGGCCTGGACGCGGAGAACTACCCGGAGCGGTTCAGCTGGCTCCGCGGTGTGCCGGACGGGCCGGAGAAGCTCGCCGAGTTCGTCCGCGGCGGAGGCAATCTCGTGGCGCTGGGCTCGGCGTCGGAGACGGCGACGGACGCCCTCGACCTGCCGCTCGAGAACATCACGCCGAGCGACCGCTCGACCTTCACCGTGCCGGGCGCCTTGCTGAAGCAGACCTTCAACAAGCGGGTGCCGGCGGCCTGGGGCATGCCCCGGTCGTGGCCGGTCTGGTTCGGCAACGACCCGGCCTACCGGTTGACCGGCGACGGTCAGGTGGCGTCCTCCTACCCGGAGGACGACGACCTGCTGGTGAGCGGTTACGCCAAGGGCACGTCGGCGATCAGCGGTGCCACCAACGTCGCCAGCTTCTCGGTGGGCGACGGCACGGCCACGGTCGCCGGCGGGCACATCACCTTCCGGACCTGGCCGCGGGCGACGTGGACCGTCGTGACCAACGCGGTCTACAACGGGCCGGCCACCCCGATCTCGGGGAAGGAGCTGGTCAAGCGGTTCCGGTGACGGGGTGACAGCTCCTCCCCACTGACCACCTCGTCGGTGGCGTGTCGCGGCACGATCGGCCCCGACACGCCACCGACGGCGTTGTCGGTCGGGGCTCATCCGGCGGGTGGTGGCTCCACCGGCCGGAGGTCGTCCACCGAGCGGGTGCCGATGATGGGGGAGCGCAGCAGCCAGAGCATGGAGAGCGACCCGCCGACCGCGGCCACCAGGAGGGTCGGCCCGACACCGACCAGATCGCCCGCGACCCCACCGACGACGCCGCCGAGCGGGCGGATGCCGTAGTTCACGCTCGAGAACACGCCGGACACCCGACTGCGCATCGCGTCCGTGATCACCGCCGTCTGCACCGCGTTGAGGTTGACGTCGAACACCATGATCCCGGCCCCGCTGAGCAGCTCGACCAGCGCCAGGACTGCCGCCTTGGCCCACACCGAGCCGCCGGCCAGGGGCAGCAGCGCGAACGGGGCGCTGAACAGCACCGCGCCGACGGCGATCGTGGGGCCGGTGCCCAGCCATCGGGCGACGCGGCCGGCCAGCACGGCGCCGATCAGCCCGCCGACCGCACCGACGCCCAACGCCGACCCGATGACCGCTGCGGACAGGCCCAGGTGCCGGCTGGCGAACAGGACCAGCAGAGCGGTCACCACGAAGCTGAAGAAGTTGAGCGTCGTGCAGCACCGCAGCGACGCCGACATGTAGGGGTGGCGCCACAGGTAACGGAACCCCGCCGCCATGTGCCGGCGCAGCCCGACGGTGCTCGGCTCCGGCGTGGGCTCGTGCACCCGGACCCGTCGGATCAGCACCGCCGAGACGAGGAACGAGACCGCATCGACGACCATCGCGATGGGTGCGGTGAGCACCTGGACGAGCACACCGGCCAGCGCCGGACCGGCGATGAAGGACCCCGACCGCGTCACGCTGAGCAGCGAGTTGGCCTCGACGTACTGGTCGCGTCGCACCAGCGCGACGAAGAAGTTCGGGTAGGACGTCTGGTAGAGCGTGCCACCGAAGCCCGCCACGAGCGCGACGACGAACAACTGCGCCAGCGTGATGGATCCGAGCAGGTAGGCGACCGGCAGGGAGAGGATGGCGACGGCCTGGACGAGGTCGCCCACCACCAGCAGCGGCTGTTTGCGGGGTCGCTGGTCCACCCACGCGCCGGTGACCGCGGAGAGCAGGTTGGGCGCCCACACCGCGGCGGTGAGCACGCCGACCTCGGTCGAGCTCGCGTGCAGCATGGTCACGGCGATGAGCGGCAGGGCGAGCTCGGAGACCCGGTCGCCGAGCTGGGAGATGCCCTGCCCGGTCCAGTAGGTCGCGAAGCGACGGTCGCGCCAGAGCGGCCGGGTGGCGGCCGGGGCCGGCTCCGTGGCGCTCCCGCGGACGTCTTCGTGGGGTGAGCTCACGCGTCCGCGGCTTCGCCGTGGGCCAGCCCGGGCAGGGTGTGCTGGATCAGCCGCACGAGGCGCGCGCCGTCCGGCACCTCGTCGGGGTCGGCGTCCTTGCGCAGGACGTACGGAGCCAGCAGCTCCTCCAGGTCGCCCTCCAGCCGCTCGAGCTCCTCGCGGGTGACCAGCACCGTGGTGTTGGCCCGTCGGACCAGCGCCCGCCACTCCGGCTCGAGGTGCGGCTCCACCTCGGCCCGCCACGCCCCCACGAGGTCGCCCTCGACCTGCTCGATCACCTGCGACAGCAGCCGCGCGGCGTCCTGCCCCGCCTCGTCCGTCGCGGCGAACCGGAACCCGGTGACGGCCTCCCACCATCGCTCGCGGCCGGAGCCCTGCTGCTCGGCGTCGTGCACCAGCCCGTGCCGAGCCAGGTGGCGCAGGTGCCAGCTGGTGACCGACGGGCTCGCGCCGACGTCGGGGGCCAGGGCGGTCGCGGTGGACGGGCCACGCTGCCGCAGCCGCAACAGGATGGCCAGCCGGGTCGGGTGGGCAAGGGCGCGCATGCCCTGGGCGTCCAGCTCGACGTCGCCGTAGGGGTTGCTCATCGGACCTCCGAAACGTGAGAGGACTCTATCGAGAGAAGACTCTCACGTTGTTCGCCACGCGGCAAGAGGTGCGGGGGGCGGGCCCGGCCGTAGGGTCGACGCCGTGAGGACGCGACCGCACGCACCGCTCACCCGGGCCGAGCGGTTCCGCCGGGTGGCCAACCTGGTCAACCTCGCCACGCCGCTGGGCCTCGGCGTGGCGGCCCTCGGCCGCAGCCGGATCCGGTCGGGCCCGCGTGGTCTGGTGCTCGCCGACCACTACCGGCTCGGCTTCCCGATCGCGTCGGCGTTCACCGTCGGCAACGTCCTGGTCACGCCGAAGGACTGGGATGTCCTCCGGCGGGATCGGCCAGCCTTGCTCCGGCACGAGGAGGCGCACAGCTGGCAGTGGGTCGCCTGCGGCGGACTGCCGTTCCTCCCGCTCTACGGACTGGCCATGGCGTGGTCCGTCCTGCGCACCGGCGATCGCGCCGCGCGCAACGTCTTCGAGACCCGAGCGGGACTCGCGCTCGGCGGCTACCGCGACGTCCCACCTCGGCCGCTGGCCGGTGCGCTGCTCCGCGCGGTGGACAGGTCGGCGCCGTGGCGGCGGCACGGCATACAGTCGCCTCGTGAGCGGGAGTGGGTATGACGGGCACGCGCGAGCCAGGTGGGTGCGCGAGGACCCGGCCCACAAGCGCGCGGACCGGGACGACTTCGCCCGCGACCGCGCGAGGGTGGTGCACTCGGCCTCACTGCGTCGGCTCTCCGCGAAGACCCAGGTGCTGCAGCCCGGCAGCGACGACTTCGTCCGCAACCGGCTCACCCACTCGCTCGAGGTCGCCCAGATCGGCCGCGAGTTCGGCGCGGCGCTCGGCTGCGACGCGGACGTCGTCGACACCGCCTGCCTGGCGCACGACCTCGGCCACCCGCCGTTCGGGCACAACGGCGAGGCCGCGCTCGACCGGGCCGCCCAGGGGATCGGGGGGTTCGAGGGCAACGCCCAGACCCTGCGGCTGCTGACCCGCCTCGAGGCCAAGCGCACCCATCCCGACGGTCGGCCGGCCGGGCTCAACCTCACCCGCGCCAGCCTCGACGCGTCGATCAAGTACCCCTGGCGGCGGGGCGAATCACCGTCGCCCACCACCAAGTTCGGCGTCTACGGCGACGACGTCGACGTGTTCGACTGGATCAGGGACGGGGTGCCGACGGACGAGCCGACCCGCCGCTGCCTCGAGGCCCAGGTCATGGACTGGTCCGACGACGTCGGCTACTCGGTGCACGACGTCGAGGACGCGGTCGCGTCCGGCCGGATCGACCTGCGGGCGCTGCGATCCCCGACGGACGTCGCCGACGTGACCGCCGTCGCGCGGCGGCTCTACGCGGACGACCTGGACGAGGCCGCGCTCACCGAGGCGCTCGACCGGCTGCTGCAGACCGACGCCGTCCCGAAGTCCTACGACGGGTCGCGCGCCGACCTGGCCGCGCTGAAGGACATGACCAGCCGGCTGATCGGCCGGTTCGTGCTGTCCGTCGAGCTGGCCACGAGGGCCAGGCACGGCGAGGGACCGCTCACCCGCTACGGCGCCGACCTGGTGATCCCGGACGAGACCCGGGCCGAGTGCGCGGTGCTGAAGGCGGTGGCCGCGCACTTCGTGATGCTGGCCGACGAGCGGCGCTCGCTGATGGAACGACAGCGACGGGTGGTCCAGGATCTCGTCGACAGCTACGTGGGGTCCCCCGAGACGCTGGACCCCCTGCACCGGCACGACTTCGCCGCGGCGCCCGACGACGCGTCCCGGCTCCGCGTGGTCATCGACCAGGTGGCCTCCCTCTCCGACCCGCGTGCCCTCGCCCTCCACCGAGAAAGGTGCTGACCATGAACCTGTTGGCCGCCCTCGACGTCCCGGTCGCCTCCGCCCCGATGGCCGGCGGCCCGGCGACGCCCCGGCTCACCGCCGTCGTCGCCGACCTCGGCGGGACCGGGTTCCTCGGCGCCGGCTACGCGCCGGCCGAGAAGCTGCGCGACCAGATCCACGAGACGCGCGAGCTCACGGACCGACCGTTCGGCGTCAACCTGTTCGTCCCGTCCGAGGCCACCGAGCAGAGCGCCGGCGACGCGCTGACCGCCTACCGGCAGCTGCTCGCGCCCGAGGCCGAGCGCCGCGGCGTGCCGCTGCCCGAGGCGGAGTGGCGGGACACCACCGCGTTCGCCGACAAGGTCGAGCTGCTCGTCGCCGAGCCGGTGCCCATGGTGACCTTCACCTTCGGCCTCCCGCCCGCGGACGTGGTCGACCGGCTGCACGCGGTCGGCACGATGGTGGGGGTCACGGTGACCGACGCCGACGAGGCCACGGCGGCCGCGGCCGTCGGCGCCGACTTCCTCTGCGTCCAGGCCGCCACCGCCGGCGGGCACCGCAGCACCCACCGCCTGGACACCGAGCCCAACGACCTCGAGCTGGTGCCGCTGCTCGAGCAGGTCGCGGCCGTCACCTCGATCCCGCTGGTCGGCGCGGGCGGCGTCAGCACGCGGGAGGACGTCCGGGCCGCGCTCGCCGCGGGCGCCACCGTGGTCCAGGTGGGCAGCGCGCTGCTGCGCACACCCGAGTCGGGTGCCACCCCCGCATACAAGCAGGCGCTCGCCGACCCGGCACGGGCCGAGACCGTCGTGACCCGCGCCTTCACCGGCCGCCCGGCCCGCATGCTGCGCAACGCGTTCACCGACCGGTTCGGTCCGCAGGCGCCGCCCGCCTTCCCGATGGTGCAGCAGGTGCTCGCACCGCTGCGGGCCGCCGCGACCCGGGCCGGGGACGTGCATGCGCAGCCCCTGTATGCGGGGACCGGTCACCTCAGTGCCCGCGACGAGCCCGCGGCCGAGGTGGTGCGCGACCTGGCCGGCTGAGCGCGGGCATCGGGCGGTCCACAGGCGCGGTCGGGGGAGGCAAGCCAACGCCTAGACTCACCGCATACGAAGGAGGGTCAGTGGCCGGTCTGATCAAGACCGAGGACGTCGCTCTGGTCAAGGAGCGCTCGTCGCTCGAGGACGTGGTGCGCGAGCACGTCACGCTGCGCAGCGCCGGGCCCGGGTCGCTCAAGGGACTGTGCCCGTTCCACGACGAGAAGACCCCGTCGTTCAACATCCGGCCCGCGGTCGGCGCCTGGCACTGCTTCGGCTGCGGCGAGGGCGGCGACGTCATCTCGTTCGTGCAGAAGGTCGAGCACCTGACCTTCGCGGAGGCGGTCGAGCGGCTGGCCGCCAAGCTCGGCATGGAGCTGCGCTACGAGGAGGGTGGCAGCCCGCGCCGGGGTGAGAGCCTCGGTCGCCGATCGCGGCTGATCGAGGCACACCGGGTGGCGGCCGAGTTCTACGCCACGGCGCTGGTCGACCTGCCGCAGGCCCGGGCCGGCCGTGACTTCCTGCGGGCGCGCGGCTTCGACCGGCGGGCGGCGGAGCAGTTCGGCATCGGGTTCGCCCCGCGCGAGGGGGAGGAGCTGGCCCGGCACCTGCGCGCCAAGGGCTTCACCGACGACGAGATCACCACGGGCGGCCTGGCCGGGAGGGGGAGTCGCGGGCTCTACGACCGGTTCCGGGGGCGGCTGGTGTGGCCGATCCGCGACATCACCGGCGACGTGGTGGGATTCGGCGCGCGTCGGCTGTTCGACGACGACCGGATCGAGGCGAAGTACCTCAACACGTCGGAGACGCCGATCTACCGGAAGGCCCAGGTGCTCTACGGCCTCGACCTGGCCAAGAAGGCGATCGCACGCGACCGGCAGGCGGTGGTGGTCGAGGGTTACACCGACGTGATGGCCTGCCACCTGTCCGGCGTGGAGACCGCCGTCGCGACCTGCGGCACGGCGTTCGGAGTCGACCACATCAAGACCCTGCGACGGATCATGAGGGACGAAGCCGACCAGGCGCCGGCGCGGGTGGTCTACACGTTCGACGGTGACGCGGCCGGGCAGAAGGCGGCCATGCGGGCCTTTGCCGAGGACCAGCGCTGGGCCTCGCAGTCCTACGTGGCGGTGGCCGACTCCGGCCAGGACCCGTGCGACCTGCGGCAATCCGGGGGCGAGCCCGCGGTGCGTGCGCTGATCGACGACGCGGTGCCGATGTTCGAGTTCGCGGTGCGCACCACGGTCGGGCGATTCGACCTCGCGACGGCAGAGGGGCGAGTCCAGGCGCTCCGCGCGGCCGCCCCGATCGTGGCCGGCATCCGCGACCGGTCGTTGCGCCCGGAATACACCCGGACCGTGGCCGGCTGGCTCGGGCTCGAGGTGGAGCAGGTGGCGGCCGAGGTGTCGCGGGCCGGTCGGCGGGGTCCCCGCGAGCGGGCGCATCCGTCGGGGCGCGGAGGTCCGGCCGGGGGCGATGCGGTGCCGGCCCCGGAGGCCGGTGCGGTCGAGGGCGCGGTGGAGAGCATGCCGATGCCGGACCCGCGCGACCCGATCGTCGCGGCCGAGCGGCAGTTGCTGCAGGCGGTGCTGCAGTTCCCCTCGGCGGTCGACGCCACCGAGTTCGATGCGCTGCACGGCGACGCGTTCGGTGCCGCCGCCCATCGAGCGATCCACGACGCGATCCGGGCCCTCGGTGGGCCCGGCGCGGCCACGACGGCGGCGAACTGGTCGGGTGCCGTCGCCGACCAGGCACCCGCCGCGGCCCGTCCGCTCGTCAGTGAGTTGGCGGTCGCGCCGCTGCCGGCGCGGTTCGATGCGGCGACGGGACTGCCGGAGGCCCGCTACCTGCAGGAGCTGCTCGTCAAGGTGCAGGAGGTCGGCCTCAACCGGCAGATCGGCGAGGCGCTGTCCACCCTGCGCCGGATGGACTCGGGCGCGGCCGGGGCAGCCGACCCGGCCGAGATCCGGCGGCTCAGCGAACAACTGCAGACCCTGCAGCGCAGCCTGGCCGCACTCCGCGCGAGGATCGGCTGATGGTGCGGTGGCGTCGGCGCGAGTCCCGGCCCCAGCTGTCCGAGGCCGTGGTGGCCGCCTTGGGGCTGGGCAAGCGTGAGCGGGTGCTGCAGTTCGCGACCGATGGGTCGAGCGGTGATCTCGTCGTGGCGACCACCTTCGCCGTGGCGGTGGTCTCGCCCGAGGGCGAGCTACGCTGGCGTCGGCCGTGGCACGAGGTCGACACCGGCGTGTGGCAGGACGAGTCCCAGACCCTCACCGTCACCTGGGTGGACAGCCGCCGCCCGACCCAGTGGAGCTTCGCCGACCAGCACACCCTGCTGCCCGAGACGCTGCGCGAGCGGGTCCAGGCCAGCGTCGTCCTCTCGACCGTGCTCGACCTGGGCCGGCGACGCCGCGGCCGGGCGGTGATCCGGCAGGATCTGGCGACCCGGGAGCTGTTCAGCCAGACCGTCCTGGGCCCCGGGGTCCGGGCCGACGACCCGGCCGTCCGAGAGCAGGCCGAGGGCGTGCTGAGGCAGTTGCGCGAGCAGGTCGGGCTGCCCCGCGACCACGACTGACGCGGCTCGGGTGGGGGCCCTCATACCGGGTCCGGCGGGTGACCCGGCACCGAGGCGATGGATGCCTCGGCATCGTTTAGGTCCGGGCTCTCGGGTTTGCTAGAGTTGCCGCCGCAGCGCTCCGCGCCACGCCATTCCCCTGTAGCTCAATTGGCAGAGCATTCGGCTGTTAACCGAAGGGTTGCTGGTTCGAGTCCAGCCGGGGGAGCAAAACCGCAGGTCACAGGCCTGCGGCCTTCTTGTCTCCCGCGCTCCTTGCGCTCTATCCCCATGGTATTCCGTGGCCGAGGGCCCTGGGCGTCGAACTGATCGAGGTCTGGCGCAAGCGCACCTTCTGGTCGTCCTGCCGGCCGCGCCGGACCGGGCAGGGCTTCACCACCGCAGCAGGGCTCCGATCCCGGCCGCCCTGCTCAGCGCTCCCTGGGCGGCGCCCTCCACTGGGCTGATCCGCGCTCCGGTGGCCAAAGCCCGCTCGACCAGTCGCTCAGACAGGCGCGGCTCGGGCACCGCAGGACCTCCGGGACCATACTCGGCACCGGCCTGCAGTAGGCCGTTGGTCGCCACCGAACCTGCGTATCGCACATGCGGGTCGTAGACCAGGTGAGCAACACGTCCCTCGTTCAGGGCTGACGTCACCTCGGACAGACCCAGTGCGGCCGCACCGTCGAGGCCGGCTTTGCTGAGCTGACGAGCCAGGCGGTGCTCCTGCTGGCGATGACACTCGCGCAGACGAGTGTTGACGGCGTGGACGAGCTTCTCGTGGCTCAGGCCGGCGAGAACGCGGGTGTCCTGGATCACGATCTGCCGGAGCGAGCGTGGTAGCCGACCGGCCAGGATGGGGGTCCACCGCGGACCGCCGGACAGGAGTAGTCGTTCCCAACCCCACTGACTGCTCAGCTCGACGACCCGTTGACCGACCCAGTTCACGAAACGCTCATCGCGGTCCCGCGCGCGGCCTTGGCGGTGCTCCAGCATCGGTGTGTGGAACTGGCCGGACGGGCCCCCGCCGATTTGTCCTGCGCGCTCGTGACTGGCTTCGACTACTTGTTGCTCCCAACTGTCCAGTGGTTGCAGTCGCCCGAGCCTCCACTGCAGGACCCGCGCCCGCTTGCCCGAGGCCAGTACCACCCCGGCGGGTCGACCCTCGTCGAGCAGCTCCAGCAGCGGATGGATGAACGGCCCCTGGTTGAGCACAACCCGGTTGGGCACCGGCATCGCGCTGTTCAGACGCACGAACTCGCCTCGGTCGTCGCTGAGGCCTACGAAGCCGATCCGGCTGCGCCCCGGCTCTCTGGGATCGGTGAGCTGCTCCACCTGGGGCAGCACCCGGTCCAGCGCCGCCGCCAGGTGGCGGTCCGGCCCATGGGCGGTGGAAGCGACGCGGTTCCTCAGCTCGCGTAATCGGTTGCCGATGTCGATGGCAGCAGCATCACGACCGTCCCCCGGGTCGACATTCACGTACACCGACAGCACGCCAAGCGGGTCGGTACGGTGGGACAGTCTCAGCAACGTGTTGTGGTCGAGTTGCTCAATCGCCATCAAGGCTCTTCACCCTTCTGATGACTCGTGCTCGGGTCGGCTGGTCTGAGTGAACACCGGCGAACGGTGTGCCGCTCGTAGCTCAATCGCGCACCACCGCGACGGGGCAGTGCGGCCGGTGCAGCACGGCCCGGCTGACTGATCCAAGAAGGAGTCTCTTGAAGCCGCCCAGTCCACGGGTCCCGACGACTAGGAGGTCAGCTGTGCGGGCTGCCCTGGTGAGGGCGGAACTGGCTGGTCCTTCCACCACCTGCGTCTCAACGAGCAGGCTGGGGTGGCGTTGCCGTGCGGCGCCCTGTGCCGCGACCGCGTGTTGGTGTGCCTCGCTTCTCGCATGCTGCGACCACTCGGGCACCGGCCATCCCCAACTGGCTTCCTGCAAGCCCGGGCCCATGGGCCTTTGCCAGGCGGTCAGGATCACCAGGGAAAGACCGTGTCGGGCGGCGTAGTCGCTGGCGTAGCGCACGGCCGCTTCTGCATGAGTGCTGTTGTCGACGCCGACGACCACCGGGGTCCGGGTGGCTCCACCCTCTCGTGGCTCGGGAACCACGACGACTGTGCTGTGGGCGTGCGCGGTCACGGCGAAGGAGACGGAACCCAAGAGCGTTGAGGCCGCATTGCCCCGGCCCCGGGTGCCGATGACGACCACTCGCGCGGCCTCGGACGATTCCACCAAGGCGTTGACGACGTCGCCAACCACCGGCACGGTCGTGATGTCCGAGTCGGGTAGCCACTTGGCGGCTATCCGCCGGCCCTCTTGGGCAGTGGCCTCGACCTCTTCGGTGAGTCCTTGGATCAGTCGTCGGTCGTAGGGACCCGCAGGAAACGTCGGCAACGGGACGCCGCTGATCAGTTTGAGCGTGGCGCCTGTGAGTTCGGCCTCGCCTGCGGCCCAAGACACTGCCGCAGCGGAGGCATCCGAGCCGTCATAGCCCACGACCACGTCACGGCGACGCTCGTTTGTCGGCTGGTCGGTCACCGCTGTCTCTCCTTCGCGTGCCTGGCTGCTTGTTGCCAGCGTGCCAAGGAAACGCACGAAATGGCAGGGACCTAGGTCCCTGCAGCGTGCTGCCCATGATCATCCCGGTGAACTACCTCCTCGATGACGGCGTGGTGGGCTTCCGCACGGACCCCGGGACAAACGGACGGCCGCGGTGCTCCGGTCGCCTTCGAGATGGACGGGATCAATGCGCCACGCCGCCTGGGGTGGACCTTTGGTCGGGGACCTGCCGGCGCCAGAACGGGATCCCGGTCCTGCCTTCCTTACCGTGGGTGCTTGGCCACGAGCGCCTCACCCGAGCAGGGCCTCGAACTGGTCCCTGGACTGACGCAGGTGGTCGGCCATGGCACGCTCCGCCGCGCGGACACGGCCTTGGGTGATGGCGTTCACGCACGCGGAGTGCTCGGCCGTGAAGGCGCGTTCGGCGGCGCCGGTGTCCGGGTAGACGCGCAGCCAGTCGGCGCCCATCCACCAGACGTTGCCGA
>CAYRLV010000031.1:0-19188 GCA_964425155.1 uncultured Ornithinicoccus sp.
CGCGTCCAGATCGGCGAGCTCGCCGCCCTCCAGTCCGTCGGCGAACGCCGGCAGGCCGGCGGTCACCGGTCGGGTGGCGGGAGGCAGCAGGTCGATGTCGTGGGCGTGCCGGTCCAGCCGGCGCAATCCGGCAGCGCGGCGCTCGACCAGCTCGTCGTCGTCGGCGGTCACCGCCTCGAGCAACGCGGTGAGCCCACGCAGCTCACCGGCGAGCCGGGCCCTCCGCTCGAGGTGCGGGTCGGGGCGCTCCGAGCGCGTGTGCGCGTAGGCCTCCAGCACCGTGTCGAAGGCGGCGGGGTCGCAGGCGTGGATGAGGGTCGCCAGGTCGTCGGCCGGGTCGGCGACCTGGGCCCGTTCCCAGCCGGTGATGCCCTTGACCGCGCTGTCGGACTCCTCCGCCGGGTCACCGTCGGCGTCGGCGTCGGCGACGAGCACGTGACGGTCGGTGAGGTTGCCGTGCGTCGGGCTCGGGGCGAACCGCCAGAGGGTGACCTCCTCCAACGCGTGCTCCCACCGGGACAGCAGCGCGGTGGGCACGTGGCCGGTCGCGGCGCCCCGGTCGAGCTCGGCCAGGTGGCGGCCGCGGTAGGCCTCGGTGTCGTAGGTCGGTACCCCGGCCTCGTCGAACAGCGCACGATCGACGTTGTGCACGGCGGCGATCGCCCGGCCGACCTGCGCGGCCAGCGCACTGCCCGCGGGCAACCGGGCCCAGTCGAGCGGGGTGCCGGGCAGCCGGGGGTAGACGACCGCGCGGCCGCCCTCCTTCAGCTGCGCATAGCCGTGCGGCACGGGCACCGAGAACGGCAGTCGGCGGGCCAGCAGCCGGGTCAGCGACTCGCTCTGGTCGAGCTGGGCCGCCGCCACCGGATTGAGCGGCACGCGGACCACCCACCGGCGTCCTTCCCGGTCGTCCAGGAAGGCCACCTGGTACTGCTCACCGGTGCGCGGCGTGACCCCTTGCACCGAGTCTGGGGCCAGCCCCGGGACGGCTGCGCTGGCGATGGCGGCGAGGGCGAGGGGACTCCGTGTCACCCGCACACCGTATGACGTTCGGGCGTCCTAGGCTGGCAGGCGTGACCTTGTCACCGGAAACCTTGCTCGAGCTGTCGCTCACCTCGGGCGCGCTCGACCGCGACGCGGGCGGCCGTCGCGACCCCGCGCTGCTCCCACGTCTGCTCGAGGAGGACGAGACTCGGGTGCTCCACCTGCGGGGCGACCGGGCACCGGTCGAGGAGGCGGCTGGGGCGGCGCGGCTCGCGCTCCGTCCGCCCACGGCGGCCGACGGTGACCGGCTCCTGGCGTTCCTCGGCCGCGATGGTGAGGGCACGGCATACGTCTCGGTGTTCGACGTCCCGGTCCCGGAGGGCGACCGGGCGGACGACGGCGTGCTGCTGTGGGAGACGCTGCGCCGGGTGGGGCCGCGGCTGGGTGACCGGGACAGTGGGCTCTTCGCGGAGGCGCTGGCGCTGGCCAACTGGCACCGGAGCCACACGCACTGCCCCCGGTGCGGCGCGTCCACCGTCTCGCGTGACGCGGGGTGGGTGCGCGTCTGCGAGCGCGACGGCAGCCAGCACTTCCCGCGCACCGACATGGCGGTGATCATGGCCGTGCTCGACGAGCAGGACCGGATCCTGCTCGCGCGCGGCCCCGAGTGGCACGAACGCTCCGGCTCGGTCCTCGCCGGTTTCGTCGAGCCGGGGGAGACCCTCGAGGCCGCCGTCGCGCGCGAGGTGCAGGAGGAGGTGGGCATCTCGGTGCGGGACGTGCGCTACCGCGGGAGCCAGCCGTGGCCCTTTCCCGCGTCGCTCATGGTGGGCTTCACGGCGCGCGCCGAACAGACCCGGCTCACGCTCGACCCGGTGGAGATCGCGGGTGCCCGGTGGTACACCCGCGACGAGGTCGCGAGCCAGGCAGCCAGCGGCGAGCTGCGGCTGTCCAGCCGGCTGTCGATCGCCCGTCGGTTGATCGAGGACTGGTACGGCGGGCCGATCACCCAGCGGGAGGAACCGAGCGAGGGGCTGCGCGGCCGCTGACCGGCCGGTGCGACAGTGGCCCCATGAACATCACGCCACGACGTTCTCCGCTTCGCTCCGATACGTCGCGGGGGCCCCGGCCATGAGTACCGCGGCCCTCCGGGCCCTGGCGGCCGGGCAGGACCTCGGTGTCCTGACCACCCTCAAGCGCGACGGTCGCCCGCAGCTGTCCCACGTCAACTACACGTTCGACGGCGCCGACCTCGCCCGCGTGTCGATCACCGACGACCGCGCCAAGACGCGCAATCTGCGGCGAGATCCCCGGTGCTCGCTGTTCGTGCGGTCCGACGACGGGTGGGCCTACGCCGTGCTCGAAGGGGACGCCGAGCTCTCCCCGGTCGCCGCGGACCGGGAGGACGCCACGGTGCAGGAGCTGATCGAGGTCTACCGCCTGATCAACGGCGAGCACCCCGACTGGGACGACTATCGTCGCGCCATGGTGGCCGACAAGCGGATCGTCCTGCGCCTGCACGTGACTCGCGTCTACGGCGCCCCACCGCGCTGACGCGGTCAGTCGACGATCACCTGGAAATACACCGGTCGGCTCCCCGGGAACGCCACCGCGCCCTCGGCGTCGTGCATCTTGAACCGGACGAAGCAGAAGGTGGGCCTGCGGGGTGTGGTCACCGCGACGTCGATGTCCACGACGTGTCCGGGCCCGGTCCGCGGAATGGGGACGTCGGGGATCGTCTGGCACTGCCCGGCCTGCTGGGGCAGGTCGATCCGGTGCAGGGTGTAGCCGTCCCACGGCACCGTCCCGGTGTTCTTGAACCGCCAGGTCTTGGTCAGGGTCTTGCCCTCCGGGACGTGCGTGCAGTCGGGCAGGGTGACGTCGGTGATGAAGGCCGCCTGGTCGCCTTCGTGCGTGGGCTCCTTCGGCGGCGGGTTCTTCTGGTTCACCGGACACTCGCTGGCCATCAGGGCCAGGGGCTGGGCCCGGCTCGCCGCGTCCCCACCGAGGACTGACCAGGCCACCACGGCGCCGGCCACCAGGACGAGGGCCATGGCCGCCGCAACCGCGGCATGCCACCGGGTGAAGCGAACCTCCAGGTCCGGCGGCACGGTGTCGGGTGCCGCGCCCATCCCCGGGGTCATCGCGGGCGCCTCGTCGATCGCGAGGGTGATCTCGTGCCGCGGGCTGCGGTGCGGCGCCGTGCCGCGCGCCGTCCCCGGCACCGTCTCGGGTGCCGGCTCGGTCCGCCGTGCCGGCGCCACGGCTCGCGACGAGCACACGGTCGCGTGAGCCCGCTCCCAGCGCTCGCGGTAGTCGTTCGGGGTGGCGCCGCACGCGCGCACGAACTCGACCGTGGTCTCCCAGCTCGGCAGCCGGTTGCCCTGCGCCGCCTCGTGCAGTGTCGTGTGCGAGATCGCCCCCGACCGGCCCGACATCGCCCGGAACGACGGGGTGCCGACGGAGTCGCGCAATTCCGACAACACGGCTGCGAAGTCCTCGATGGCGCGGGTGCGCGCTGACCTCTGCCCGCCCATGACAAGCCCCCTTCTCGTGGCCCGGGCGTCCGACACGTGCGTCGGGCCGCCAAGGACACTACTCCGGTGCGCGTCGCAGGGGGAGGGGAGAACTCCCCACTCGCCCGCCCCGCAGGGCGCGGGACGGGCGAGTGAGTGGAGATCCGTGACTAGTGGATCCGGATGTTCCGGTAGTAGTGGTGCAGGATCTTGCGGTAGCCCTTGCCGTGGCGAGCCATGGCGGCGGAGCCGTACTGGGACATCCACTGTCCGTCGACCCACGCACCGCAGGCGGTCTCGGTCGAGCAGTAGTGCGAGACGAAGATGTCACCGCCGCGCGACATCCGGACGCCCCAGGTGTCGTTCACCGCACGGTTGGTCCGGGGCACCGCCGACCCGGGCCGGTACACCTGGGAGTCGGTGTTGTCCGTGACGTCGTAGCACTGGCCCCAGGACGTCTTCTTGGTCGAGTGCAACGCCCACCACCAGCCGAACGTCTTGACGGCCATGGCGCCGGCCCGCAGCGACTGCTTCGGCCAGCCCGCCTTCCACTCGTTGGGCAGCACGTTCTTCACGTACTTCTTGAAGCCCACTCGGACGACCCGGCCCTGGCCCACGCGGTAGACCAGGATGCTGCTCGGCAGCTTGGTGTTGGTCCCGTCCGTGTGGCAACTGCCCAGGCCCCCGAGGAAGCGGTGGGAGGCGTTGTCGTTCTTGAGCTTCGGCCGCAGGTTGCGCTTGCTGTGCGCCGGGATGGTCTGGTACGGGCCCTGGTAGCCGGTGTTGTAGTAGACCCGCACCTTCTTGCCGCTGCGGTTCCAGACCGAGGCGGCGTGGTTCTTGATGCACTTGTGCCGGCCCCGGCCCTTGCCCTTGAACTCGTAGCAGGTGGGCTGGTGGGTGCCGTAGTTGGAGACGGATCCCTTGAAGTCGGAGACCGACCCCTTCTGGTTGCTATTGAAGTAGTAGCAGAACTCGCCCTTGTTGCAGTGCCCGTCACGTCCGGCCGCAGATGCCTGTGGCGCGGTGGCGACGGTCCCGGCCAGCACGACAGAGGTGGCTGCCAGGAGAGTGAGCGATGCTCTCGTCATCGTCAGTTGTCTGGTCATCATCGGATGCCCTTCCGCGAGCAGGCCTCAGTTCCGGGGGAAGTGGATGTAGTTGAAGGAGCCCTTCGAGACCCGCCGCGTGCCGTAGTGGTTCGGGTGGGCGTAGTTGTACTCCTCGACCGTCACGGTGCCGTTCTTGTGCACCTTCGCGACCCACGCGACGTGACCGTAGGTGCCGGCGTTGGACTGCGCGACGTCACCGACGTGCGGCGTCCCGCTGACACTGACGCCCTTCGCTCGCCGGGCCGCGTTGTCCCACGTGTTGGCGTTACCGAAGTGCTGGCCCTTGTAATGGTTCGTGAAGTGGATGTGGTGGCGCGAGTTCAACCGCCAGGCGACGAACGAGGTGCACTGACCCTTGTAGAAGTTCCACGGGTCCACGCCACTCGACTGGCCCTTGTAGGGGTAGTCGTCCCTCATGCCCCCGTGCCGGCCGAGGAAGCGGTGGGAAGCGTTGTCGTTCTTGAGCTTCGGCCGCAGGTTGCGCTTGCTGTGCGCCGGGATGGTCTGGTACGGGCCCTGGTAGCCGGTGTTGTAGTAGACCCGCACCTTCTTGCCGCTGCGGTTCCAGACCGAGGCGGCGTGGTTCTTGATGCACTTGTGCCGGCCCCGGCCCTTGCCCTTGAACTCGTAGCAGGTGGGCTGGTGGGTGCCGTAGTTGGAGACGGATCCCTTGAAGTCGGAGACCGACCCCTTCTGGTTGCTATTGAAGTAGTAGCAGAACTCGCCCTTGTTGCAGTGCCCGTCGCGGGCCGCCGCGAACGCGGGTGCGCTGGTGGCCAGGGACGGCGCGACGATGGCCGCGGTGGCGCCGGCGACGGCGATGGCCTTGGTGAGCTGTTTCATGGTTCCTCTCCCTTGTCGTGGTGCATCCGTCGGTGATGGGTTCAGTGGCGTCGCTGGTACTCCTCCCAGGTGTGGATCGGGATCCGGGGGCCGTCGTCGGGCGCGCGGTTCGCGAGCCCGTTGAGGCCGAGGTAGTAGTCGCCGACCTGGTGTGCCGCGGGGAGGGACAGGTCGGTGTCGTTGATGGCCACGGCGTGGATGTGGAACGGCCAGTCGCCCTGGTAGGGCTTGCGGACCCAGGCCGCGAAACCAACCTTGCGCAACTGCCGTGCGGCAGCGGTTCGGGCCCGGGGCTTCATCCCGTGGACCGAGATGTCCACGGTGCCCCCTCCGTCGTGGGTCCCCGCCGAGGTGGGATCGCCCCCGGGGTTGTACGAGCCCTGGGTGAGCACGAGGCGGCGGCCCAGTCGGCGCTCGGCCTCGCGCAGCATGGCGCGGGTGCGGGTGTTGATGACCACCCCGTCGCGGTGCACCTTCCGGCCGGGGCCGATCAGGTGGTTCACCGTGAACCGGCCGCGACCGAGCTTGCGCAGCGAGGTCTTGCCGGGAAGCCCGTTGGCAGCCAGCCCGCGGTAGCCCAGCGAACGCTGCCACCCCGCATACGCGGCGATCGTCTTGGTGCCGAAGTAGCCGTCCACCCACCTGCGGGCGAGCAGGTGCTTGGCGCGCAGGGCGCGCTCCACGGCGAGCACGCTGCACCGGGCGTGGGGCGTCTTCGTGTCGTCCGCCCGCCGCGGGTCGATCTGCGCGGCCTTGACGGTCACCTCCATGTTCACCTTCGGGGCGCACCGGGCGTGCGGGGCGGCCACGAGGGTCGACGCCGCGGCCGACGACGCCTGCCCGTCCGCGGCCGTCCCGACCGACGGGGCGACGGTGGTGGCCACGAGGGCCGCGGTGGTCAGCAACAGGGACGGTCTCATCGAGTCCTCCGGTCGGCGCTGGGCCCGACGCGTCGTCGGGCCGGGTGGCCGGACCCGGGTGCCGCTGCCGCGACCCTGTGGACCGGCCGAGGGCCAGTGTTGAGCCGGCGGTGCGGTGTCCGGCAGGGTGCGCCGTGGTCGGGACCGACTGTCAGGCTGCTGACCTGCGCAAACGCACGCGTTGTCAGAATCCTCGAGCGCTGGGCGTGCGCCGTCCGGCCCGTCCCGTCAGGCTCTGCGGGCGGGCGTCGGGGTCCTCTGCGAGGATCGGTGCTGATGTCCACGCCGACCAGCCCCGACGACGTCCTGGCGTCCCTCGACCCGGAGCAGCGGGAGGTCGCCTCCTCGCCGGTGGGGCCGATGTGTGTCCTCGCCGGCGCCGGCACCGGCAAGACCCGGGCCATCACCCACCGGATCGCCTACGGCGTGCTGAGCGGCGTCTACCAGCCGGCCCGGGTCCTCGCCGTGACCTTCACCTCCCGCGCGGCCGGCGAGATGCGCACCCGGCTGCGCCAGCTGGGGGTCCCCGGTGTGCAGGCCCGCACCTTCCACTCGGCCGCCCTCCGCCAGCTGCACTACTTCTGGCCGAAGGCCGTCGGGGGCGCCGCGCCCGAGGTGCTGAAGCACAAGGCCCCGGTCGTGGCCGAGGCCGGCTCGCGGCTGCGGCTGCAGCTCGACCGCACCACGGTCCGTGACCTCGCGGCGGAGGTGGAGTGGGCCAAGGTGGGCATGCTGACGGCGGAGACCTACCCCGCCGCCGCGCGCCGGGCCCGCCGCGACCCGGCAGGCCTGGACTCGACCGCGATGGCCCGCGTCCTCGAGACCTACGAGGAGCTCAAGAGCGAGCGCGGGGTGATCGACTTCGAGGACGTGCTGCTGCTGACCGCGGGCATCCTCGCCGAACGCGACGACATCGCCCGGACGGTCCGCGAGCAGTACCGCCACTTCGTGGTCGACGAGTACCAGGACGTCAACGCGGTGCAGCAGCACCTGCTCGAGCTCTGGCTGGGCGACCGGCAGGACGTCTGCGTGGTGGGTGACGCGGCGCAGACCATCTACTCCTTCACCGGGGCGTCACCCCGGCACCTGCTGGAGTTCCCGTCCCGTCACCCGGGAGCGCGGACGGTCGAGCTGGTGCGCAACTACCGCTCCTCGCCGCAGGTGGTGGCCCTCGCCAACCTGGTCGTGCGCGGCGGGACCCACCCCCGGGCCGGGCGGGCTTCCGCGCCCCTTCGAGCGCAGGGGGCGGACGGCCCGGCACCGCGGCTGACCGCCTACCCGGACGATCCGGCCGAGGCCACCGGCGTGGCCCGGGAGGTCGCGGCGCTGATCGCGGGGGACACCCCGGCGGGGGAGATCGCGGTGCTGTTCCGCACCAACGCCCAGTCCGAGGCGTTCGAGTCGGCGCTGGCGGCGCACGAGGTGCCCTACCTCGTGCGCGGTGGCGAGCGCTTCTTCCAACGGCAAGAGGTCCGCCAGGCGGTCCTGCTGCTGCGTGGCGCCGCCCGCTCCGACGACGGGAGCAAGCCGCTCGGCGACCTCACCCGTGACGTCGTGGCCGGTGCCGGCTGGACACCGCAGCCCCCGAGCAGCGGCGGCGCCACCCGCGAGCGCTGGGAGTCGCTGCAGGCCCTCGCGCTGCTGGCCGACGACTTCACCGCAGCCACCCCCGGCGCACGGCTCCCCGAGCTGGTCGCCGAGCTCGACCGCCGCGCCGCGGAGCAGCACGCACCGACGGTGCAGGGCGTCACGCTGGCGTCGCTGCACGCCGCCAAGGGCCTCGAGTGGGACGTGGTGTTCCTCGCCGGCTGCAGCGACGGGCTGTTGCCGATCAGCATGGCCGAGGGCGCGGAGGCGATCGAGGAGGAACGCCGGCTGATGTATGTGGGGCTGACCCGTGCGCGACGTGAGTTGCGGCTGTCGTGGGCCGCCTCGCGCAACCCCGGTGGGCGGGCGTCCCGCCGGCCGTCGCGGTTCCTCGACGCGGCCGCCAGCGTGCTCGGGGAGGGCGCGCGGTCCACCCCCCGCTCCTCCCAGCGTCGCCGGGTCAAGGCTCCCCGTCCCACCTTCTGCCGCACCTGTGGCACGGGCCTCGAGTCCGCCGCCGAGCGCAAGATCGGGCGGTGCGCCGACTGCCCGCCGACCTACGACGAGACGACCTTCGAGGCACTGCGCAGCTGGCGCCGTGCCGTCGCCAGCGAGGCCAAGGTGCCGGCCTACGTGGTCTTCACCGACGCGACGCTCACCGCCATCGCCGAGCGGCGGCCGGAGGGCATGACCGAGCTGGCCACGATCTCCGGGGTCGGGGCTCGCAAGCTCGAACGCTACGGCGGGTCGGTCCTCGCCATCCTGGGTGGATCCGATCCGGACGAGGTGGCGCAATCACGTGCTGACACAACGGATTTCGATGCCTCGGGCTCCTAGCGTCCGCGCGGCGTGAAAAAATTTCGAAAAATGCTTTGCCTGCGTGGGTGATGCTGCCGTAGGCTCTCACGCGTACGTCCAGCCCAGCGGTCTCGGTGGCCGGCTGGGGACCACGAGCAGAAGCAGAGGAGGTTGGCCCTGATGGAGATGACGATGACGACGGACGCGATGCCGCTGTCCTGTGTCCACGTTGCCCGCGCGCAGTCGGTCAACCTGCTCGCGACCCTCCGTGGAACGGGTCAGGGGACAGGTGTGTCCGCGTCCGTCAGCGGCGGTCAGATTGCCCTGCGCCCGTTCGGTGTGGTGGCCGTCCCGGCCTTCTACGCCGCCCCCAAGTCCCTCGTCAGCGATGTCGCGTACGTCCGCACCGGAAGTCCACCGGTCTAGCACCACCAGACCAGGTCACCTCCAGGCCGCGGAATCCGACATCCGGATCCGCGGCCTTTCTCGTGTTTCGAGCAGGCCATCCACCCACCAGGAAGCCAGCAATGACCACCAGGACCAGCTCAGCGGTCGCGGGAGAGACCCTGCCGCGATCCCGTAGCGCCCAGAACAACCTGCCCTCGGACCGAGGGAGACGACCAGATGGAGGTGACACCCCGATGCAGCTATCGCACCTGATCGACCAGAACGTGCGTGCCCACGAGGCCGGCGACGACATTCCCTGCCAGGTGAACGACCCGGAGATGTGGTTTGCCGAGCGTCCCGAGGACGTCGAGTTCGCCAAGAGCCTGTGCGGCGCGTGCCCCGTCATGCAGGAGTGCCTCGCGGGCGCTCTCGACCGCGGCGAGCCCTGGGGTGTCTGGGGCGGACAGCTCTTCGTCCACGGCGCGATCGTGGCTCGCAAGCGCCCACGCGGGCGCCCGCGCAAGACCGAGGTGGCAGCCGCCTGATGCTCGTCACGCACTCACGGACCGGACCCGGGAGGGTGGGCGACCACCCGTCATACCGGCGTCTCACTCCCAGTCAATCTTTAGTTTCCGCAAGGAGTTTCGCGATGTATCACCTGATGTATGAAGACCTGGCACGAGCCCGAATGGCCGAGCGCAACGGGACCGAGACGGAGCACGGTGTCCGTCGTCGATCGCTGCGAGTGGCCATGGAGGCCCGCCGTGCCCGGCGTCGTCACGCTCACGGCTGACCCCACGGGGGAGTCACCCGTAGCACGCAGGAGGCGGAGGCCCTCGACCAGGTCGAGGATCTCCGCCTTCTTCGTGTTGTCTGGCCGCAGCTCCTCCGCGGCAGGCGTCGCTCCGCGCCATCTTCGCCGCTGGTCGTCGCTGCGGCGGATCTTCGCCGCTGGTCGTCGGTGCGGTCAGGCAGTGAGCGGCGGGAGGTCGGCGCCGGGGAGCAGCCGGTCGACCACCGCGCGGGCGGGCACCTGGCCGCCGATCTGGCACAGCACACCGATGCCGCCCAGCCAGACCCGGTGGATCAACAGGAACTCGGGCGGCAGGTTGAGCTTCATCCCCACCGAGAACTGCGGACGCCGAGGATCGTTGATGTGGGCGAAGACGCCGCGCAGCCAGGGCCGGTTGAAGGTGAACGTGTCGGTGCGCAGCGGCGCGATGAACGGTTCGAGGTAGGTCAAGGCGGCGTCCGCGTCGAGGTCGATCGTGGACTTGACGAAGCCGAGTTCACGCAGCCCGTCGAGCATGGTGTCGGCGTCGCCCTCCAGCGCGAGGGTGAGCAGGTGCCCCATCTCGACCGGCAGACCGTCGGGCAGCCGGTTGACCGCCCCGAAGTCGATCACCCCGAGGCGCCCGTCGGGCATCAGCCGGAAGTTGCCGGGGTGCGGGTCGGCGTGCAGCAACCCGGCCCGCTCCGGCCCGGCCAGGAGGAACTCCATGTAGCGGATCGCTGCCTGGTCACGCACCTCCTGGCTGCCAGCCGCGATGATCCGCGAGAGCGGCAGCCCCTCCAGCCACTCGCTGACGATGACGTGCTCACCGGCGTCGACCACCTCGGGCAGGGCGAAGTGCTCGTCGCCCGCGAAGGCCTCGGCGAACTGGGCCTGCGAGGCCGACTCGAGCCGGTAGTCCAACTCCTCCGACATCCGGCCCTTGAGCTCCTCGAGGATCGGGGCGAGGTCGAGTCCGGGAATCCAGCCGGCCGCGACCCGGGTGACCCGGGAGACCTGGCCGAGGTCGCTGAGCAGGGCCGGCCCCGCGCCCGGGTACTGCACCTTGACCGCCACCTCGCGGCCGTCGGCCCAGACGGCGCGGTGCACCTGACCGATGGACGCGGCGGCGGCCGGGCTGTCCTCGAACGCGCTGAACCTGCGCCGCCAGCGTGGGCCGAAGTCGTCGCGCAGGACCGCGTGGACCGTGCTCGGCGGCATCGGCGGTGCCGCGTCCTGCAGCTTGGTGAGGGTGGCGCGGTAGGGGCCGGCGAGGTCCTCCGGCATCGCCGCCTCGAAGATCGACAGGGCCTGCCCGAACTTCATCGCCCCGCCCTTGAGCTCGCCGAGCACCCGGAACAGCTGCTCGGCCGTCCGGGCCTGCATCTCGGCGGCGACCACCTCGGCGGGTCGGCCACCCACGCGCTTGCCGAGCCCCAGGGCGGTGCGGCCCGCGAGACCGAGGGGCAGCGTCGCGAGCTTCGCGCTGCGCACCACGGCTCGCCGCGGAATGTCGCTCACCTGCGCCTCCTCTCGTCGTCGCCGCTCGTCGCCGCTCGTGGGTCCATTCTCCCTGTTCGCGGGCGGTCCGGCGGGCAGCGGGGGAGAAACGGCGCGGTCACGCCGCGCACGTGCACGCAGGATGGCTGGTCCACTCCCGGTGGACCAGCCACGGCCACGGCAGGCTGAGCTCCAGGCACACCCCGGTCGGCAGCGCGAGACCGTCGAGATGACCGTGCACCGCCATCGCCACCAGACCCGCAGCACTGGCGCCCAGCGTGGTCTCCAGCTCCACGGGCTGTCGGGGCCCGGGGAGGGGTGGCGCCAGCTGGTTCAGCAACGCCGGCCAGGCAGGGTCGCGGTCGCGCCGGTGCAGGTCGAGGCAGTCGAGGCACGGACCGTGCCCCGGCAGGATCAACGGCCCCAGCACGACGCGGTGCCCCTGGGCCACGACCGGGAGGTGGGGTATGCGGTGCCGCCACCAGAGTGCGCCGGCGCCGGGCGGCAGCGCTCCCGTCGCCGGCAGCAGCACCAGGTCCGGGGCCTCGGGGGCATCCGGGGTCGGCGGGGCGGTGGGCGGGCCCACCGGCTCCTGCCGGGCCGAGAACGCGTGCACCGCCGCGTCGAACCGCGTCTGCCCGACCTCCACCCGCCCGATGCCTCCGGCGCGCAGCAGCCTGGCGACCGTCTCCGCGAAGCCACCGCTGGCGCCGATCAGCACGTACTGCTCGCGCCGGGCGGCCAGCTGCGCCCACCCGTCACCCGCCAGCTGGTAGGCCAGCGCCAGGCCGTCGGCATTGTGTCGTTGCTCGTGTGCGGCCCGGTCGGCCAACCGGACGAGGTCGGCCCGGTCGGTCGGGTCGTCCACGAGCAGCCGGTGCCGGCGCAGCTCGGCCAGGATCCGCTCCACGCGGTCGACCGGCACCCCGGCGCGGCGCGCCGCGGCGTGCAGCTGCGCCGTGTCCATGCTCCCGTCGAGGTGGAGCAGCAGGTCGATCTCCGCGTCCGTCAGCCCCTCGACGACCACCCCGGCGTCGGGCGCGAGGCCGAACTGGATCGCGTGCGCGGAGCGCCGCAAGGGGCGGACGTGGTTCTTCAGGCGGGGACGAACGGACATCGGGACCTCCAGTGGGGAACACCGACGACCCTGCCACCGAGGCGCCGACCCGCGGGGCGGCTGTCCACAGGCACGAACGAGGGGCGGGGCCGCGACGTGTCGCGGCCCCGCCCCTCGCTGAAGTCAGATCAGGCCTTACCGAGGATGCGGTTGAGGTTGGTCCCGCACACCGGGCACTTCCCCTTGGCCATACGCCGGCCGTTGGTCTCGACGACGTTGCCCTCGGCTTCGCGCTTCTCCTTGCACTTCACGCAGTAGAAATCGCCCTTGTAGGTCTCGCCGGTCTCAGCCATACGTCCTCGTCTCCTTGTCTGTCGCGCCGCTCTGCCGCGGCACCGGACTTGGATCACCCTAAACCAGCCGGGGCCGGGGATCGTGCTCCGGAGGCGCGTTTTGTGCGTGTTTTCGTGCTCAGCGGACGCGCCGGACAGCCCGGGGGACGCGCCGGAACGGGCCGAACCGGCGCCCCCGGTGGCCCGGTACCGCGGGTGCCGATGGCGCTCCGTGGCCCGCTGACCTGCACTGTCGTGAGTTTTCCACAGCCTCGGCGCGGATTCGGGCCGCTGTCAGTGCCGTGCCTTATGGTCGAGCGATGAGCAGCGGACCGGTCGAGGTGCGGCGCAGCAAGCGCCGGCGCCGCACGGTGAGTGCCTATCGGGAGGACGGGCGCACCATCGTGCTCATCCCGAGCCACCTGAGCGCTGCCGACGAGAAGCGCTGGGTCGACACCATGGTGCGCCGGCTCGAGGCGGGGGAGCGCCGCCGTCGGCCCACCGACGACCAGTTGATGGCCCGGGCCACGGCGTTGTCCCGGCGCTACCTGGGGGGCGCCGCCGTGCCTCGCAGCATCCGCTGGGCGGACAACCAGAACAGCCGGTGGGGCTCCTGCACCCCGGCCGACGCCAGCATCCGCATCTCCGAGCGGGTCAAGGGCATGCCCGGCTGGGTGCTCGACTACGTCATCCTGCACGAGCTGGCCCACCTGCTCCAACCGGGCCACGGAGCGACCTTCTGGGCCCTGCTCGAGGCCTATCCCCGCACCGAACGGGCTCGCGGCTACCTCGAGGGCGCGTCGGCCGCGGCCGGTCTCGACCTGTCCGACGACGACCCCCCGTCGTCCGATGACGCCGTGCCGGCCGGAGACGACGCCGGCTGACGGTCTGCCGCCGGGGTGGTGCTGAGCCGCCCCGACGACGGGTGCGGCAGGTGCGCCCGGCGGACTGCCCCGGGTGAGCGTCAGCGTCGGCCGAGGTGCCGTCTGGCGGCACGGATGAGCGCCGGCAGATCGGGGGAGGCGTCGGCCGGCAGGGCGTCGACCGGCCACCAGCGCACGTCGAGCGACTCCTCGCTCACCGCGTGCTCGACCTCCCGCGGGGCCACCCCGGCGAACCGCACGTCGAAGTGCGTCCGGCAGGTGCCGAAGGCAGGCGGCAGGTCGTGGATCGACAGTTCGGCGATGCCCGGCTCCAGCACCAGCGTGGGGACGCCCGACTCCTCGCGGGCCTCCCGGGTCGCGGCGGCGTGCAGGCCTGCGTCATCGGCCTCGAGGTGGCCGCCGAACTGGAACCACGCCCTGGCCTTGCGGTGCAGCGTCAGGAGCACGTGCGACCCGGCCGGGTCCAGGACGATCGCGCTCGCGGTGAGGTGCTCCGGCTGCCCGTGCTTCCAGACGGCGTCGGGACCCACGCCGAGCAGGTCGAGGAACGCCTGGGCCTTGAAGTCGCGGGCCAGGTCGGGCGCGTCCCAGCGTTGGAGCAGCCGCACGGCGTCCGCGTGCAGCGACGTGAATCCGTCCGGCCGGCGCTCGTGAGCGGCAGGTGCGTCGGGATCCGGCGAGGCGGACCCCGACGGCTGGTGCTCAGCCACGGGGCGCGTCGGCGCCACCGTCCTCGGGGCCCTCCTCGTCCTGCCCGGTGGAGTCCTCGGGCGAGTCCTCGGCGGACTCCGCGGCCGGGCCTTCCTCGCTCGACGGCAGGTCGCCGCGGAGCAACGCGTCCAGGGCGGCGTCCATCTCGCTGTCATCGGCGGTGGGGTGCCCGGCCCGCTCCACGTAGCCGAGGGGGTCGTCCAGGTCGGCGGCCGTGGGGGCGAGGTCCGGGTGGGCCCAGGCCGCGTCCCGCGCGGTCGCACCGGACGCCGACTCGAGGGCCGCCCACAGGTTGGCCGCGTCCCGCATCCGTCGCGGCCGCAGCTCCAGGCCGACGAGCTGGCTGAACACCCGCTCCGCCGGGCCTCCGGAGGCCCGGCGGCGCCGCACCGCCTCGGCCAGGGCCGCCACGTGCGGCAGGTGCCGGCTCGTGGCGCGCTCGGTGACCACGTCGACCCAGCCCTCCACGAGAGCGAGGTAGGTCTCCAGCCGGCGCAGGGCGGCCTGCTGGGCCGCGCTGGGCTCGGGCGTGAACAACGACCCCGACAGCGCCTCCTGCAGCGCGGCCGGGTCGGAGGGGTCGACGCGGCCGATCGCCGCCTCGATCCCCTCGGTGTCGATCCGGATGTCGCGCGCGTAGGCCTGCACGGCCGCGATCAGCTGCGGACCGAGCCACGGGACCCCCGCGAACAGGCGCACCCGTGCGGCCTCCCGGACCACGAGGTAGAGGTGCACCTCCCCGGCGTCCACCGACAACCCCTCGGCGAAGGCCTGGACGTTGGCGGGCAACACGACCACCGCGTGGTCGCGCACCAACGGCAACCCGACCTCGGTGCCGGTGACCAGGTCTCCGGCGAGGGTCCCGACGGCTTGACCCACCTGCATACCGAACATCGAGCCGCTCATCCGCTCGATCATCGGTTCCATCTGGCCGATCAGCGCGCTCGGGTCCATGCCCGGCGGCAGCCCGGGCACCTGGGGCATCGCGCCCTCGCCACCGCCCAGCCCGCCGAGCTGCTCCTTCATCGCCGCGTGGATGGCGTGGCCGACGCCCTCCGCGACCGGCTGCACGAGCTGCTGCCACACCGGCATGGTGTGCTCCACCCACTCGGCGCGGCTCCACGCCCGCACCCCGGCGCTGGGTGCGGTGAAGTCGGTGACCTCGTCGAGCCACAGGCTGGCGACCTGGGCGACCTGGGACACGTCCCGGCTCATCGCCGCCGACACCGACGAGTCGCCGGCCTCGGAGACCGTCTTGCGGGCGACGTCGTGCGCCATCTCGACGTTGAACGGGCCGCCCGAACCGCTGAACATCGCCTTGAGCTGGGCGGAGATGAGCCCCATGGTGGCGGGGTCGGACTGGTCGAGCCCCATCGCTCCGAGCGCCTTGGCCACCTCGGGGTTGTCCGTGTCACCCAGGAGTGAGCGCAGCATGGCCTCGAAGTCCGGCTCGTCGCCGGGGCCGCCGGCGGGGGGCGGGGTCGGTGTGTCGGGCACGGGGTGCTCCTCGCTGCGTGTGGCCTGGTGCCGCCGGCCCACGGCCGGCTGAGACAATGATCCTCTCCACCAGACAACCACGGCCGTGGCCGGGTGAGTTCCCGGCACCTCACTGGTTCGCTCTCGGCGCAAGACGGGTCACGCCGCCCTCGCTCGGGGTGGCCAGTCGCACGGTGGCCAGCTGCGGCTGCAATCATGCGGCGTCGGCGTCACGAGGTTCGCGAGAACGCGGACCGGCGCGGACGGCGAGCGGCGGAGCCGGACCAGGTGGCCGGTCACGCACAGGAGGAGGGGCACGAGCATGGAGCGCGATGACCTGCGCCCGGGCGTCGTCCTGGCCGAGGTCCGCGACGAGCCGCTCTCGGTCGACGAGGTCATGGCGGCCGTGCGGCACCCGCGCGCCGGGGGCGTCGCCACCTTCGTCGGAGTGGTGCGCGATCGTGACCACGAGCGCGAGGTCACCGAGCTCGAGTACTCCGCGCACCCGACCGCCGCGGCCACGCTCGCCACGGTCTCCGCGCGGGTGGCCGAGCGTCCCGACGTGCTCGCCATCGCCGCCGTGCACCGCACCGGGCTCCTCGAGGTCGGCGACCTCGCGGTGGTGGTGGCGGTGAGCGCCCCGCACCGGGGGGCGGCCTTCGAGGCGTGCCGCCAACTCATCGACACACTCAAGTCCCAGGTCCCGATCTGGAAGCACCAGCGGTTCGCGGACGGCTCCGACGAGTGGGTGGGACTGCCGTGAGCCAGGGACCGTTCGCCGGCCGGGACCCGGTGGGCATCAGCCGCCGCACCGCACTGCTCCTGGTCGTCGTGGTCCTCGTGATCGCCGTGGCGGCCGCGATGAGCCTGATCCACCTGCCCTACGCGATCTACCGCCCCGGACCCGCGACCAACACCCTCGGCAAGATCGACGGCAAACGGATCATCACCGTCAAGGACGCGCGGACCTACCCGACGTCCGGCGCGCTGGACTTCACCACCGTCTCGCTCTTCGGCGGACCGAACTACCCGGTCAACGTGTGGGACTACCTGCGCGCCAGGCTGGACTCGTCGAGCGAGATCAAGCCGGCCGACGAGGTCTTCCCGCAGGGGGTCAGCGGCGAGCAGATCCGGAAGTTCAACACCGCCCAGATGGAGGGTTCTCAGCAGGAGGCCGTGGTCGTGGCCCTGCGCGCCATCGGCAAGAAGGTGCCCGAGGACGTGGTCGTCGCCCAGGTCATGGACGACGCCCCGTCCGAGGGCGTGCTCCGCCAGGACGACGTGATCCGCAAGATCCGCGGGAAGGCGGTGCCCGACCTCCCGGCGGCGAAGCGGCTCATCGAGAAGGAGAAGCCCGGCAGCAAGGTGCCGATGACGGTGCAGCGCAAGGGCAAGGACGTGGAGCTCGAGGTGCCGACGGGCTCGTCCGACGGCCGCACCGTGGTCGGCGTCTATCTCACCCCGAAGTTCCACTTCCCGGTGGACGTCAACGTCTACGCCGGCCACGTGGGCGGGCCGTCCGCCGGGATGATGTTCAGCCTGGCCATCTACGACAAGCTGACCCCCGGCAAGCTCACCGGCGGCCTGAACTTCGCGGGGACCGGCACGATCGACAGCGAGGGCAACGTCGGTCAGATCAGCGGCATCCGCCAGAAGATGGTGGGGGCGCACGACGCCGGAGCAGCCTGGTTCCTCGCTCCGGCGGGTGACTGTGACGAGGTCGTCGGCCACATCCCCGACGGGTTGCAGGTGGTCAAGGTCTCGACGTTCGACCAGGCCCGCACGCTCGTGAAGCGGATCGGGCAGGGGGAGACCACCGACCTCCCGCGCTGCACCGACGGAGCGGCCGCCGGCTGACGTTCGCCCGTGGCCGCTCAGTCCTCCAGGGTGGCGGCCAGGGCGTGCACGAGTCCCGGGGCCAGGTCCTGGCCCACCGCCACCTGGTCGTCGGCGTCGTGCGCCCGCTGGCGCAGCAGGCAGATCGACTCGCCCTCGCGCAGGACCGCAGCCAGCAGCCGCACGTCCTGCCTGCCCGGGTGGGCGGCGAGCGCCTCGGTCGCCTGCTCGGGGTCGTCCGGCAGGTCCTGCTCCGCCTCCGGCGGCACCACGAGGCGCTCCACCGCGAGGGCGACCCCGTCCACCTCGGGCGGCCAGGCCAGCCGGCCGAGCAGCGACTCCAGGGAGGACGTGTGCGGCATACCCTCCTGCTCGATGGCGGTGTAGCCGTCCGGGTCGCTGCTGCCCAGCTCGGCAGCCAGCTGCGGCTCCCGCTCGAGCAGCGTGGCCGTGTGCACCAGCGCGAACAGCCGGGGAGCCTGGTCCCACCCCGCGGTGGCCACGTGCCGCTCGGTGTCGAGGGCGGAGCGGGCAAGCGGGCTGAGGGCGTGCCGGACGGAGGAGCTCACGGACCCATGCTGCCGCACGCAGGGGGTTCGTCGGGAACCATCCCCCCGCTCGATAGGTTGGACCACACAAGACGTGCCCCAGGGCACGGCCACCGGCGAGATCGGGCGTATTGGTGACACAGCGGGACTGGTTCGGCCCAGGCAAGGGCCAAGGCGGGGACGACGGCGAGGGTTCCGGCCCACAGGGGCGCGGCCCCCGGCCCGGCGGCCGCATGCCCGGTGGCCGGCGGCCGCGGGCGCTGGTCCCCACCCTGATCATCGTCGCGGTCGTCATCATCTTCGTGACCGTCGGCGCCCAGCTGTGGACCGAGAAGCTCTGGTACGACAGCGTCGACTACTCCCAGGTCTTCCGCACCGAGCTGATCACCAAGGTGCTGCTGTTCCTGGCCGGCGGCGTCGTGACCGCTGCGGTCATCGCGTCGAGCCTGCTGGTCGCCTACCGCACCCGGCCCATCTACGCCCCGGTCACGGCAGAGCAACGCAACCTCGACCACTACCGCGAGATGCTCGAGCCGCTGCGCCGGATCGCCTTCGTCGCCGTGCCCGCCGTGGTCGGCCTGTTCGCCGGCATCGCCGCCGCCAGCCAGTGGCGCACCGTGCTGCTCTGGATCCACCGGGTGCCGTTCGGCAACACCGACGCGCACTTCCACAAGGACATCGGCTTCTACGTCTTCACCCTGCCGTGGCTGGACTGGCTCACCGGCTTCTTCACGATGATCCTCATCCTGGGGACGCTGGCCGCGGCCCTGACGCACTACGTCTACGGCGGCCTCCAGCTGCAGGGCAAGGGCGCCCACACCACCACGGCCGCCCGGGTGCACCTGTGCATCCTGCTGGCCGCCATCGTGCTGGTCCGGGCGGCCAGCTACTGGTTGGACCGCTACGACCTCACCACCAAAGAGTC